>CANHCM010000023.1 GCA_947459155.1 Bacteroidota bacterium
GGATGAACTCAACCGTTCGCTGCATCTTCAACATTATTTAGACGACGACTGGATGCAGCTGCTCCACCTTTTTGCCCTGGTGAAAGTGTACACCGCCAAAGGACAAAACGACCTTGCCTTTCACTTCCTTCGCAAGGCCGAACAGAAGGCTCAAAAGGCAGAGCTTCATGAATTCCTAGATCTGCTTTACGGCGAGTTTATCAGGCTCTCGCACGAAATGCTATTGATCAACCCCGAAATCTATATCGAGTTGCGCAGGCAAAACCAGGAAGCCATCAGCCGCTTGCGGCAAATGGACGACCTGCTTGCCGTGGTTTCGTACCGATTGAAGATTACCCAAAACTTCGACGACAAGGAGAACTCCCTCTCGGTAATTCTCGAAAAGGCCACCGACGGCTTCCGTGAAAACGAGAGCCTGCTGCAATCGGCCCGCTTTCGCATTAAACTCTACAACCTTGTAAGTCAGATGCTTCTGCAAAAGAAAGATTATCCGGCCCTCGAAGAATACCTCGTGCGCACCTATGCTGAGTTTAACCGCGACCAGCTCTTCAACAAAAACACCCACGATGTGAGGCTGCAAATGCTCACCTACCTCGTAAACTCATCGTTCGTGAACGGAAAAAATGAGGCCTCGCTGCATTATGCCGCACTGTTGCACGATGCTATGGAAGCTTACGGCCGCATGCATTATGAGCGGTACGAAATCTTTTACTACAACGCACTGGTAAACAACTACAGTAAATCGGACATTCCGCGCGCCATCGAAATTCTACAAGAGCTGCTCCAAAAGCCCAACATTAAAAAAGTACCCTTTTACGAGCTGTTTATCTACCTCAATTTAGCCACCAGTTACTTCGACCTGAGGCAATACAATCTGGCCATCCGCCAGCTCAGCAAAGCCCTCCTGCTCGATGCTTACAAGAAAGCCGACCTCTCGCTTCAGTTTAAGATGGCCACCGCCGAGTTGATCATCCGGTTCGAATTGGGCGACCCTGAATTCTGGCTTTACCGCCGCGATCAGCTTAAGAAACAATTAAGCGATGCCTGGGCCTCTGGTGCGCACCCTAAAGAGAGTCAGCTAGTCGCACTTATGGAACAGGCGCTACCGCTTGATGGCGGGCTCGGTTCGCGTAAAATGCACGATGCCCTGCAGCAGTATTTACAGCGTTGGCAAAACACCGAGCAGGAACATGAGGTTATTAATTATGTAAACTGGATTAAAGACAAACTGCCGCGATGATTTACCTCGACTACAACGCCACCACGCCGGTACTGCCCGAAGTGCTCGAAGCCATGCACCCGTGGTTTGGCGAGCGTTTCGGAAATGCGGCCAGCGCCACTCATTCTTTTGGCTGGGCGGCATCGGAAGCGGTGAAAATGGCCCGCGAAACCATAGCCCAATGCATTGAGGCTGAACGCGAAGAACTCATCTTTTGCTCCGGGGCCACCGAGGCTATCAACCTCGCGCTACAAGGGCTTGCCATGCACAGCAAACCCGAACGCAGAGGCCTTGTGTATCTGGCCACTGAACACAAGGCTGTGGTAGATACCATAAAACACCTCGCGTCATTTGGCTTTCCTATCACCGAAATTCCGGTGGATGCAAACGGAGTGGCCGAGCAAAAAGCGCTCGAGGCCGCCATTAATCAACAAACACTCGTGGTGTGCGCCATGTTGGTCAACAACGAAACAGGACTTATTCAGCCCCTTGAACACATTGCCGAAATGGCCCGCCGAAATGGGGCCTTCCTGCTTTGCGATGCCAGCCAGGCGCCGGGAAAAACTCCGGTGAATGTGCATCAGATTGGCGCCGATTTGCTGGTGCTCAGCGCCCACAAATGCTACGGTCCCAAAGGCATGGGAGCGCTGTACCTGCGGCGAAAAAATCCGAGAGTTCAAATTGCACCCATGATCTTTGGCGGAGGGCACGAGAAAGGACTGCGTTCCGGAACGCTGAATGTTCCCGGCATTGTAGGCATGGCCGAAGCCCTCAGGCTGGCTACTGAAAACTGCAGTCAATGGGCGCAGGAAATCGGGCGCATGCGCGATGAGCTCGAGCGGCAACTACAGCAAATTCAAGGTGTACACATTACCGCGCTCAAAGCGGCGAGGGTTTACAATACCAGCCACTTTCGTGTGGAAGGACTGCGCGCTTCGAGCCTTATCAAAGCCTTACCCGGTTTGGCCCTAAGCACAGGATCGGCCTGCAGCAGTGCCGGCGGCGAGCCCTCGCATGTGTGCAAAGCACTGGGCATGACCGATAAGCAAGCTTTTGAATCGTTGCGCATTAGTTTGGGTATCACCCTCCAAGCCCGCGAATTTTCGACCGCGATTGAGCAACTGTGTAGTGCGATTCGGAGGGAGTCGGGAGTGTAGGGGCTTTAGTCTGTAGCTGCACGTTGGGTAAGCACTTGAGCTTTTTGTGTTTGTGAAGGGCCATAACGGAAGCTAACTTCGCATTACGCTCTTAATTATCTGACCTTCCTCAAAAGCCTTGACCCTTTTGGGTTCAACATTGATTTATTTCAAGTCGTCGACAATTAAACCGTAGCCCCAGATGTTTCCGTGGGTTCATTGCGCGTTGGCCATGGAAAATGCAGCGGGCCACGCGCAGGTGGGAATTCCGATCCGCTTAGAAAGACCACAAAATCCCACGTGACCGTTTGTGAGTCTTTCTTGCGGTTCGGAAGGGCGCGGGGAAGCATTGCATTTTCCTTGATTTTCTTTGTTACTTTCTTTCATTAAGGAAAGAAAGTAAATAGATATGATTTTGAGTTGAAAGGAAAAAGATAATATTCCCTACAATCCTTCACCTTTGGGGTTCAACATTGATTAACTTCAAGTCATCGCCCCCCCAAATGTTCTGATAATAATCAGGGGAAAGGCGAAAGGCAAAAGGGGAAAGCAGAAAGTATAAATTATAAAGTATAAAGTAGAAGGATAAAAAGATATAGTTAAAAGAATAAGCCCATTTGTACCCAAAAAGTATCGCCTCTCTCATGTGGAGAGAGAAATGAGAGAGAGGTAAAGAGAAAGGTTGAGTTTAAAGGACTTCCCATGGTACCCAAATATAAAAAAACAGGCTGCCGTTGCCAGGTTAGGATGGCGTACAGCAACCTGTTCGGACAGGGTGTTTGATCGAAGGCGTGTGGTTGTTTATAAAGTTTTACTCAGAAAGACCAGCAGCTCTTTGCGGAATTCATAAAACAGCTCGCGGAAACGGTCCATGCCTTCGTGCATGTCGGTATCGACTGCGGTACGACGGTGGTCGGCGGCAACGGGGTTCCTCAGAATCTCCGCTGCATTCGCATCTTGCTTGTGCACAATGGCCCGCTGCAAATCGTCGAGATGCGCCCGCTGGATCAACACCTGATTCTGAAAATGCTCGACCATGGCACGCACCTCGGTGGCGGTATTCTTCGCATTGACCTCCGCTATGCGGTTCTCCATGATCCGCAAATCGTCGTTGTAAAATCCTATCAAATTCAGCCACTCTTTATGGGTGAGGGCCTGCTCGGTAATCAGCTCAGTTTTTTGCATAACCTGTTTTGTTTGATACAAAGGTGAAACAGGTCGGGGCTTAAAACTATGACAATTGTCAGCCTAACAACTGATAAGCGTCAGAATGAATTAAGAATAAGGTAAACGCCAAACACCAGAACGATAAAGCCCGAAATGCGGTTGATGAGCAACAAGGCCGCCGGGTTCAAAAATTTCTTGAGTTTGAGGCTTAAGTACACTTTCAGTACGTCGATGCTGAAATAGGTGCACAGGGTGCTGAGGAAATACATACCCACCGTAAATCGGTCGCCCCGAAAGGTTGAAAAAGCCACTGTGGCGGCACCAAACCAGATAAAGAGTACGGAAGGATTGAGCAAATTCACAATAAAGCCTTTCAGAATGAGCCCTGTGATGCCAAGCTTACTCACCGTTTTGAGCTCTGCCTCCTCAGGATGGCTGCTTTCTTTGGATGGCCGTAAAAAAGGCAAGAGCCCAAACACGATCAACACGGCTCCGCCAATGAGGCCAATCCATTGACGGTAATCGGCATTCTCGAGAATGATCGAGGCGCCGAAAAAGGCAATGATGATGTACAGCAAATCGCTCAACAAAACCCCCAAATCGAAAAAGAGGGCATCGCGAATTCCTTTTTTAATAGAGGTCTGGATCAATAGAAAAAACACAGGTCCGAACGACATGCTCAGCCAAAGTCCTGTGATGATTCCTTTCCAGATGGCCCCAAAAATCATGATGCTTTAGCCTGCTCAACGAATGCTTCCCAATCGGCGAGTTGTTCCTTTTTCAGCACACGGGGAAACTTGTTCTGCCCGCCGTTCTTGCCCAATTTCTTCATCCAGTCGTAAAAAAGCTGCACGGGCAACACTTCGAGCTGCATCTCCTTGAGTGCCGAGCGGCGTTCAACGCGGTAATCGTCGTTTAGCTGTTTCAGGGCTTCGTCGAGACTGTTGCGGAAGGCCTCCGCATCGAGCGGCTGATCGCAGGCTACGAACCATTTATGTCCAAACACCTTGTCGTGGATGTAGCCACTCACGCAAAACTCCGGAATGTCAACCCCAAACTCTTCGGCTGCCTTTACCATGGCCTGATTCATATTCTCAACACTCATGTGCTCGCCACAAATGCTTAGATAATGCTTGGTGCGGCCGGTAATCACAATCTCCATGTCGTCGAGATTGGTAAATCGGATGGTATCACCAATCATGTATCGCCAGGCTCCGGCACAAGTCGAAAGCAGCAAGGCATAATCAACACCCAGTTGCACATCATTGAGCCCCAAAATCCGCGCATCAGGCTTCACGCTGCCGTCGGCGTTGAAGTTGGACTCATTAAAAGGAATAAACTCGAAGAAAATACCATTGTTCAGCACAAGCTCCATCGATGTTTTGCCCTTATCGCTTTGATAGGCAATAAAGCCCTCCGAAGCCAGATAGGTTTCGATATAATGAACCGGTTTGGCGAGCAGTTTTTCAAAGCCTTTTTTGTAAGGTTCGAAAAACACGCCTCCATGCACATAAATGCCCAGGTTTGGCCAGATGTCGTGGATGGTATTCAGGTTATAATGCTTAATAATGCGCTCCATGGCAATCTGAATCCAGGCCGGAACGCCAACAATGATTCCGATGTCCCAATCTTTGGCGGCCAGCACAATCTCATCGAGCTTGGCCTCCCAATCGCGCTCCCGGGCAATCTTTTTTCCGGGCTTGTAATGGGCCTGAAACCAAAAAGGAATCTGCGCCGCATTAATCCCACTCAGGTCGCCTTCGTAATACGACGAACGCTTTTCAAGCTCAGTAGAACCGCCAAGCATGAGGATGCCCTTTTCGAAAAACTCCGGCTCAAGGTCGTAATAGGCCAGCGAGAGAATTTGCCTCACCGAAGTACGGCGAATGCTGCGAATCATAGCCTGGGTTACAGGTATGCGTTTGGATGGCGATCCGGAAGTGCCTGAGCTGAGGGCAAAATACTGCACCTTTCCGGGCCAGGCAACATCTTCCTCGCCCTCGAGGGTGCGGCACCACCAATCATGATGGATGCTATCGTAGTCGTAAATGGGCACACGACGCTGAAACTCCGCAATAGGGTTGCGGGATTCGAGAATGGAGCCAAAGCCAAAGTGCCTACCAAAAGCAGTGTTCTGCGCCTTTCGCAGCAGCTTGAGGAATGTCTTCTCTTGTTTTTTAACCGGCGTTTGCCGTCTTCTGACCAGGTTTAGCGTCTTCTGCAAGGTCAGCGCTCTTTTGATTGCCTTTCCAATAAATGCCATCGCAGTCGCAAATTACATCATGTGCAGCAAACTCACTTCTTTGTCTGTTAAAAAACGAAATTTTCCGCGGGGAAGATTTTTTTTCGTCAGTCCCGCAAAACCGGTCCTGTCGAGCTTCACCACTTCATAGCCAAGGTGTTCGAAAATACGGCGTACAATTCGGTTTTTACCGGAATGTAGCACCACACCCACTTCCTTTTTGTTGTCAGACGAGGCCCAGGCAATTTCATCCACTTCGGCCTTTCCATCTTCCAGCACCACGCCTTCGGTAATCTTTTTGAGGTCGATGGCCTGCAGGTTTTTGCTCAGAACTACATGGTACACTTTGCGCACGTTGTGCGATGGATGCATAAGCTTCTTCGCCAGTTCGCCATCATTGGTCATGAGCAACAGTCCGGTTGTTGCCCTATCGAGACGCCCTACCGGGTATAAGCGTTCACGACAAGCATCACTCACCAGTTCCATTACCGTTTTCCGGCCTTCAGGGTCGTTCGCCGTGGTGATGTAATCCTTAGGTTTATTGAGCAAAAGATAACGCTTGGTTTCCCGGCTCAGCGTTTGGTCGCCATACTGCACTTTGTCGGTAGGGTCGACGCGGTAGCCCAGCTGGGTTACAATTTGTCCGTTTACACGGATGGCCCCACTGATAATCAAATCATCTGCTTCACGTCGGCTGCAAATGCCGGCATTGGCGATGTACTTATTGAGTCTTACTTTTCCGTCTTTGTCTTCGAGGGTTTCCTTTTTCACCCTCGGCCGGCGGGGCTTGTCGTCGCGGGGAATGAAGTCGGGTCGGTAGCCTGCTTCTGAGTTTTTTCCACGGGTCGATTTACGGGCCTTGCCCAGTTCGGCCGAGAATTCCGATGGATCCAGCCATTCGCCGTCGGTGGGCAGATCGTCGTATTTACGCGCCTTTCCACGCCCGGTGCCAAAGCTGTCTTTTCCGCTTTCGCCACGCTTCTCAAAACGCGGAGGCTTTCCGGTTCCCGGAGCCGACTTGTCGAAACGCGATGGCTTAGGCCCCCGCTTGTCGGCGAAGCTGTCGGATTTCCCTTTACGGAAGGGCTTATCGTCACTTCCACCCTCACGGCGGCGGCTGTAACTTCCCTCCTCAGTTTTGGGTTTGCGGAAGGGCTTGTCGCCATATCCACCACCCTCCGAACCCGACTTCCGGTAAGGCTTTTCGTCGGCACTGCCTTCGAACTTCGACTTGCGGTAAGGCTTATCGTCGCTCCCGCTCTCCCGACGGCGGCTGTAGCTGCCATCTTCGGTTTTGGGCTTGCGGAAGGGCTTGTCGCCATAACCGCCTCCCTCGCTGTTCGATTTCCGATAGGGCTTCTCGTCGCTTCCTCCATCAAACTTCGACTTCCGGAAAGGCTTGTTTTCTGAGAACTTCTCCTTGAAAGGACCGCGCTCAGCCCCACCCTCGCCTTCCGATTTACGGCCCTTGCGAAAAGGCTTATCGGAATCGGTTTTGGGGGCATAGCCCGGATTGCCATTCGACTCCGCACTACGCTTGCTGTAGGGCTTTCGCTCCTGCGCATCGCGACCGGGCTTTTCGCCACGGCCTTCAGATTTGCCTTTGTACGCCGGCTTTTTCTCCGGAATAAAATCACCATCGTCGCGCGTTTTGCCCGACTTACCAAAAGAAAAATGCCGTTCTCCCTTTTCGTTTACATACGATGAAGCATCGTTGGGTTTACTTTCGCGGGGTTTGCGGCTGCTGGGCTTATCTGCCATAGTACTGAAATGAAACGGCAAAAGTAAGCCTTTTTGGTCGCCCTGTAACCGCGATTAATCGAATGGGCTAAACGCATAAGGAATATGCGTCACCCGGGGGCCTTCGGGAAGCATCACCACCGACATCACATCGAAGCGGGTTTCGAGCTCTGAATTGTGCCGAATAATGTAGGCTTCGGCTGCATTTACCAGCAAACGTTGCTTTCGCAAGCCTACGCTTTGTTCGGGATTTCCGAAAGCCAGCGAGCTTCGGGTTTTTACTTCAACCACCACCAGCGTATTGCCGTCGCGCGCAATGATGTCGATCTCCTCAAAACGGTTTTTCCAATTGCGCTCCAAAATGGTGTAGCCCAATTCAACTAAAAAATCGCAGGCCGCATCTTCGCCTGCCTGCCCCAGAATATTGTGTTCGGCCATAGGTCAATGAAATAAGGCGGAACAACTTTCGGAACAGGGCTAAATTAGGAGGTTCTTGCAAAAAAAGCCGGAGCCGTTGATAAGTCGGAGAAACCTCAACATCTGGTTAACTTCCTCAACTTATCGGAATACCACTTTTTGTTGCCAATGCCCGCGGCTGTTTTCCACCATCAACAGGTAATGCCCGGACTCCGGACGCACAGGAAGGAGCATCCATCCACGCTCAACCTCAGCCTCAAAGTGAATGCGGCCCAACACATCGAACAGGCGCATCCGCCCTCCGGGCGAATCTACCCAAAGCACACCTTCCGAAGGATTAGGTTTTACGAGCATCGACCTCAACTCGGGCAAGCTCCATCCAATCGACTCTACCGTAAATGGCTCGGAGGTAGCACTGCAACCATTGGCATAGGTAACCTGCACTTCCCAAACCCCGTTTTGCGCCAGAATCGTTGCCCCACTTAAGCCGGGAACGAGATTGCCATCCAAATACCACTGATAACTCTCCGCCTGGGTGCTTGTGCTCAAGCTGCTGCCATTGAGGCTCAATACCGGCTGTGGATTAGGAGCCAGCCCAATGTTTACAGGCTCGGTAAGCAAAAGCTGGTCGGGACAGGCCTCCCCAAACACCTCAACCGAATACGATCCGGCCTGGCTGGCGGCCAAACTAAGTCCGTTGCTGCCCACCGGATTGCCATCGAGCAACCAGTTTTGCACCGTATATCCGCTTTCGATACTCAAAGTGAGGGTGCCGCCTTCACAAATCTCTGTGAGTCCGCCCTCGGTAGCAATTACCGGGTAAATCGGAAAAACGAGATTGATGGAAATGGGTTCAGAAACATCCGCGCAGATGCCCTCAGTAGCCGAAGCCGTTACGACCGTAGCCACAAGTTCTGACGGCAGAAGAAACTGAGCGCTATTGGCTCCTTCGATGGCTTGCCCGTCAGAAAACCATTGAAAATTCGATTCTCCATTTACCGATAAAAGCAAGCTATCGCCTTGGCAAAGGCTGTTTCCGTTAGGAGTGGAAATCTGGGCTACAAAGGTGCAAGGGTCGTTAAACCCTTCAAAGACGAAGTTTGCGGAAGTGGCCGAACAGCCTCCGTTGTAAATCGCAGTAACCGTATAAACTCCGGTCTGTGTAGGTGAGAGTTGTGCAGTACTCGCCCCCGCGATAGGTTCACCATTTAGCTGCCATATATAGCTGTTGGCATTGCCGGTGGCCAACAAGAGCTCCTGATCGAGGTTGGCCGATATCACAGGAACCACCGGCGTAACAAGCTGTATCGATTCGGTGCCCGAAAACTGAACAATGTTGGGGCATTGGGCCACAGCAGCCGTAACCGAGTAAGTACCACCCTGACTGACCGTTAATGTGGGCGAATTTGCCCCGGTAACCTGAATTCCGTTACGAAACCAACTCACCGAGCTCGAATGCACCGATGAGATACTCAATGTGGCGGTTTGCCCGGCACAGAGAAAGCCATCCACCGTGCCATCTACCGCAAAGGTTACAGGAGGCGTAGGAATCACCGAAACCGTTACCGGCGCTGAGGCTTCCGAGCATCCATTGAGGGTTTGAACCACCAAAAAGCTTGCGCCGGCGTCGTTCTGAGCATTCACCACCCAAAACGACTGGTTGGAGTTCACCAAGGGAATGCTGTTTCGAAACCACTGATAGCTGGTGGCAGGACCGGCAAACAGGGTGTCGCTGTCGAGCGGACAAAGGCTAAGCGATGAAGGAGTAATTACAGCGTCGAACGGACATTGTGCTTTGAGTGCCAGTGCCTGAAGAACACAAAGTCCAATAAAAATGAAACGTCTGAACATGGAGAGGGGCATTTTCAGAATAAACCCCGAAAATACAGAATGTTCAAAGATTACGCTGTCGAATAATCTCATAAAGTAGAATTCCGGCGGCGACACTCACATTCAACGAGCCCGTTTTTCCGGCCAGAGGTATCTTTATCAGGCTGTTACACCGCTTGAGATATTCGGGAGAAATCCCGTTTTCTTCCGAGCCCATCAACAAACAGAGGGGTCCCTTCAACGGGGTGTTGTACATGTCGGTTTTGGCTTTTTCGCTGGCTCCGGCTACGAGAATGCCGTATGCCTGTAGCATGAGCAGGGTGTCTTTGAGATTGTTTTCGCGGCAAACCGGAATGTTGAGCAAGGCTCCGGCCGAGGTTTTCAAGGCATCGGCTCCTATGCGGGCGCTTCCCCTTGCGGGGATGATAATGGCATCAACACCAGCACATTCGGCCGTTCGGCAGATGGCTCCAAAGTTCCGCACATCGGTTACGCGGTCGAGCAAGAGCAGCAAAGGCTCTCGTCCGGCTTCAAAGCAGCGGTTGATGACCTCCTCCAAGGGCTGGAAGCTTACCGGCGAAATAAAAGCCACCACGCCCTGGTGATTGATGCGGGTAAAGGAATTCAGCTTTTCGCGAGGCACCATTTGAATGGGTATTCCGGCATCCTGCAATCGGCGACGCAACTCGCCCAGGTGCGGCCCTGAGGCACCGGCCTGCATCAGTACTTTCTCAATCTCCTTTCCGGCCTCCAGCGCTTCAATCAATGGATGCACCCCAAAAAGGATGTCGTTGTCGGTTTTGGCCGAAGGCTCACGTTGTGGTCTCATGCTTCGTCATCATCTTGCGACTGTAAGGCCGCGTTGAGTGTTTTGGTGGTTTGCAATCCCAACTTGCGCATCTCCTCGGCCCTGCGCACCAGATTTCCGGTGCCGTCTCTAAGCTTTTTCATGACCTCGTCGTAAGTCTTTCGGCTGGTATCCATCTGGTTGCCCAGCTTCAGCAAATCGTCGGCAAAAGAAACAAACTTATCGTAGAGTGCCCCACCTTTACGGGCAATTTCGATGGCATTGCGGTTTTGATACTCCTGCCGCCACAAGGTCGATACTGTGCGTAAGGTTGCCAGCAAGGTGGTTGGACTCACCAACACGATATTTCGGTCGAAGGCCTCCTGAAACAAACCCGGTTCGGCTTGCACTGCCGCGGCAAAGGCAGGTTCTATCGGAATAAACAGCAGCACAAAATCGAGGCTCTTCACCCCATGCAACTGCTGGTAGTTCTTAGCCGAAAGCAGTTTAATGTGGTTTCTCAGGGAAGCCACATGGTTCCGGCGCTCAGCCAATTGCTCCTCTTCCAGCTCCGAACTGGTCATTCGTTCGTAAGCCACCAGCGAAACCTTCGAGTCAATCACAATCGACTTTTCCTCCGGCAAACGAACAATCACGTCGGGCTGCATGCGGTTGCCATGCTCATCGTTTAAGCTCACCTGCACGAAATACTCCCGGTCTTTTACCAATCCCGACTTTTCAAGAATCGATTCGAGGATAAACTCTCCCCAATTCCCCTGGGTTTTGGTGTCGCCTTTCAAGGCGCGGGTCAAATTGAGGGCTTCTTTGCTCATCTGGGTGTTGAGCTCCTTGAGTTGTAGCAACTGCTGGCGAAGGCCTTCCTGCTGCACTAAGCCTTCCTGGTGGGTCTTCTCCACTTTCTGCTGAAAATCGACCAATCGCTCCCGCAAGGGGTTCAGAATCTGGTCGAGGTTCTCTTTGTTCGACTCCGTAAACTTGCGGCTCTTCTCTTCCAACAGCCGGTCGGCCATTTCGCGGAATTCAAGGTTAAACCGATTGCGGATTTCTTCCAATTCCTGCTTCTGGCCTTCGAGGCGCTCCTGTAAAGCCTGATAGGAGGCCTTCCAATGTGCGGCTTCCTGAACCACGCGGGTATGCTCCTCCCTGTTTTTTTCAGCCTCCAGGCGAAGTTGTGTGATTTCCTCCATGCGAAGCTGCAAACTTTGCCCAGTGGCCGCTTCGGTGGCTCTCATGCGGTTCAACTCCTCTTCAATAGGCCCGGCTTGGCTGCGCGCATTAAGGCGCAACCAAAGAAATGAGGCCAAAGCCCCTAAAATCAATCCTATCGCTAATGCGAGATAATCCATAATTCAGGTGTATTTACATCTGCAAAATAAGGCAAATCGTGCGGTTCGTGCTAAAACAGACTGGTAATCCCGAAATGGACCTTGGCTGTTCTAAAGGCGATGGGATTCCCAAACTGGCTTCCCAAAGCGTAACTAATGGTAAAGATGCCTGCCCGGGTTTCAAAGCTGGTACCGGCACCAAAGCCATAAGGCCAATCGCGCACATTACGGTTGATGGCCACATTCTCATACCAGGCCCCATTTCCAAACAGAAAAAGAAAAGAGTTCTCCTCCGTTAAAAAGCGGTACTCCAGGTTGAGAATGGCATAGCTGGAAGCAAAAATCGACTCCTCATCAAAGCCACGGAGCGAAATGTTACCGCCAATCCGATGCAACTCGTTTTCAAAAAGATTGCTTCCGGCCAAAAATGCAGCATTCAGTCCAACGTTAAAGGTCGATTGCCTGAACAAGGGAATAAACCAATCTACATCGGCCATTCCGTTGTATTGCACCGAACGCAGCACGAGGTTATCATAAAGTTCCTCCTTAAGCGCCGGATTTCGGTCGATGATTCGGTTTCCGGCTCCCGCCCGAAGTAACATTCGTAGTCCCTTTCGGGGATTGAACCGGTAATCCAAACGGGTAAAACTGAACTCCAAACCATAGAGGTTCGACCGTACATCGGCATAATCGGGCAACTCGAGCAGATTCTGCAAGCCTGCTGTCGACAAAAGTCTTGAGCTCCGGTTTTCATAGAAGGCCTTAAAGAAATCGGTACCGCGCATCAGATACTGCACACCAATATTTTGCTGGAGGTTGATAAACGTCGTATCGCGTTTGTAAAGGTTGAAAGTACCGTCGAGCCCCACCGGAAGGTCGAGTAAAAATGGATAGCTCAGTCGAATGTTGAGGCTTTGGGTTTCGGCTTGAAGTCGTCGCCACTCGGCATCAATGCTTTCGCCACGCCCAAGGCCATTGCGTAGCTTAAGCACGGCCTCGCCGGTGAGTAAAAGTCGGCCGGTTGGGTCGTTATTGGGCAAAAAGCCAATCATCCCGCTAAAGTTGGAGGCCTTTCTTCCGTTGAGATGCAGCCGAATGAGGGCAAGTTCGTCCATCAGAAAAACCTCTGGTGGCCGGGTTTCAATGAGGAAGGGAATTTCGCGCAGGCGCGCCGATAGCTGGCGGATGACAGCCTCGTTGTAAAGGTCGCCCGGCTTAATGCCCAAATAATTGTACAGGTACTTCCGGGTGATTTTTGCCGAACCCCTCCAGTTCACCGAGTCGATCCGAATTTGTAATCCCGGCTCGGCCACAATACCCGCCGAAATGGTTGAACCCGACATGCGAATGCTGTCGAGCCGTAACGCGGCGAAAGGGTATCCATGATTCTCATAATACTGGAGAGTCTTTTCCATCACCGAAGCCACTTTCCGGTAGGAGATATTCCGGTTTCGAAATTGCCGCTCCCGAAAGCCCGAGCTCGACAAGGCCAACTCATCGGCATTGACATTGTAAAGCCGCGCCCACTTCCATTTCTGGCCTTTCTGAAGGTAGTAACTCAAAGTGTCGCCACGCTGCGTAAGGCTATCGGCCGTGGCCGCCAAAAAACCCTCTTCGCGCAGGGTGTTGAAATAGTTCTGCAGGCCATCGCGAAGCGCCAAATCGCCCGAAGACTTGAACCGATGGGCAATCTTGTTATTCTCCAGATCGTGAATGAGCACCACCTTGTCCTGCGCCAAAGCGGAAAATCCGGCGAAGAAAAAAGGGAGTAAGAACAGGATGCTTTTCAAGTGAGTGACCAGTTGATAGGCGTTTTTCCCTGGTTGAGGAGGATTTTGTTGGTTTGGCTGAAATGGCGGCAACCGAAGAACCCGTTGTAGGCCGACAATGGTGAGGGGTGCGCCGCTTTGAGCACAAAATGCCTCTGGGTGTCGATGAGTTTCTCTTTGAGTTGCGCCGGCCTTCCCCACAGTAAAAAAATCAGTCCTTCGCGTTTTTCAGAAAGCAAACGTATCACCCGATCGGTAAATTGCTCCCACCCTTTTCCCTGATGCGAAGCGGGAGAAGCGGCCCGAACGGTGAGTGTTGCATTGAGCAGCAAAACGCCCTGCCGCGCCCATGCACTTAAATCGCCCTGAGCAGGCATTCCCGCACCGATGTCGCTGGAAATTTCCTTGAAGATGTTTTGTAGCGAGGGAGGGATTTTTACGCCCGGCGAAACCGAGAAACACAGACCATTGGCCTGGCCGGCCCCATGATAAGGGTCCTGCCCAACAATGACCACCTTCACTTCAGAAAATGGCGTGTGGTTAAAGGCGGCAAAAATGGCCTTCCCCGGAGGATAAATCACATGCTGTTTGCGTTCCTCCAACAAAAACTGCTTCAACGAAGCGAAATACCCGGCACTAAACTCGTCAGCAAGGGCTTCCTTCCACGACGACTCAATTTTTACCTCGGCTGCAGCTTGCTCCATGGCTCAAAATTAATCAGCCAAACACACGAATTGGACTCAAGGCTGCGTTTTTCTTTTCAACAGGCTAACCCTTTTTTCTTTGGTCCGTAAAAAGGCGCATGGCCACGACTTCATTCACCGATAACTCTAAGTATATGCTTATCCGCTTTCTCGCTGCTGCCTTACTGCTTACAGGGCTTTTCCTGAGCGGTTGTAAATCGCATATTGATTGCCCGGCTTATTCAAAATCGGCCGGACAGAAAAAAGTGAGAACAAGCTGAGATTATTCGCTTACTTTTGTGGCAGAATTCTAAAAGTCGCATGCGTACGTTCCTCTTCGCTCTCCTTTTTCTCCTTTTCGCCGGATTAACCCTTAGCGGCTGCCGGGCTAAAAAGGTTGATTGCCCTGCCTACGGAAGTATTGAGCAAAAATCTCCGGAGAAAAACTCCTGAGGTATGATTCATTGGCAAGCGATAAAGTCTGACCGGGACTGGGAAGAGGCCTTGAAGCGCTCCTTCGACGAAAAATGCTCTTGCGTAGCCGTTTTTAAACATTCTACCCGCTGTTCTATCTCCTCCATGGTGTTGAATCGCCTCGAACGGGAGTGGAAGCACGACGATTCAATTCCCATGTATTTTCTGGATTTGATTGCCTTTAGAAGCATTTCAAATCGTATTGCAGATGAAAGCGGAGTGACGCATGAATCGCCGCAATTGCTTTTGTTCAAAGATGGCGTTTGCATCGATCACGCTTCGCATACTGCGATTCATGCCAGCATGGCTTCGGAAATTAAGGCCAGTCGAAACTGATTTCCTGAACAAGCTCCGGAGCAAGGCTTAAGGCCACCGGGCAGCTCAAAGCTGCGCGTTCTAAAATCAAACGCTGATGTTCGCCAAGTGGAGCGGGAAAATTGTAGAAGCGAATTTGGATGCGCTCGATGCGGCGGGGCGAAGCCGACATGTATTTATTCACCTCTGCCTGCATGCCTTCGATCGGCAACTGATGCGTCCGGGCCGCAATGCCCATAATGGTCATCATACACGCTGAAAGCGCGGCGCAAACCGAATCGGTCGGACTAAATGCCTCTCCTCTGCCCTGGTTGTCGACGGGTGCGTCGGTAATAAGTGTGTTTCCGGATGCAACATGAATTTGTTCGGTGCGTAAATCACCCAGATAGCGAGAGATGATGGTGGGCATAACATTTATAGACTTGAACTGTTTATCTTTGAACGAGGTAAATCTACAATGAAATTCCTGCGATATCTGATGCTTCTGCTGCCGGGCCTTTCGGTGGGTCATCCCGCGATAGCGCAAACCCTTCAAATAGAAGGCGTTGAAGAAACAGGTATCGTTTACCGAAACATTCATTCCTACAGCGCCTTTATTCATACACAAGGGTTTGGAATGAATTACCGCCGGGGAAAAATGCGAACCGGTTTTCGTTCGGCATCCTACGAAGTTTCGCTGCTCAACATGCGTCATCCAAAGGAAATACGGTCGGTAAATCCATTTTCCGACAATTCGGGCGGTTATGTTTATGGAAAGATGAACAGTTTAGTTGCCCTGAGATTTGGATATGGGATACAGCAGGTCATCCACCCGAAGGGTGACAAAGGCGGTGTAGAAACTGGATTTAGCCTGTTTGGTGGCGCTTCTTTGGGTTTGGTGAAGCCGGTTTATCTGACCATTTTTTATTTTGATGACCAATTTGGTATTCGGGAAAAAACGGAGCGATATGATCCTGATTCACACTACCCCGACAATATTTCAGGGAGGGCACCATTTACCAAAGGGCTCAATGAAATAAGCCTATCGCCCGGTGCTTACGGAGCGTTTGCCTTCTCTTTCGAATTTGGAAAGGCACAAAAAAACCTGCGCATGATCGAAACTGGCGTGGCAGCCGATATCTTTGCACGCTCAATTCCGATGATGGCCTTTAATCCAAACCGGCAATTGTTTGTTACCCTATTCATAAGCATACGCTACGGCAAACTGTGGAACCGAAATGACTGAGCCGAACGAACAACTAACAACCGAAACTACAGCCGAGGCAAAACCTGCAAGGGTGAAAAAACCGGAATGGCTGCGGGTGAAACTGCCTACGGGTAAGGAATATGCAAAAGTGAGAGCCTTGGTGGAGGAGCACAAGCTTCACACCATCTGTTCGAGCGGAAACTGTCCAAACATGGGCGAATGTTGGGGCGAAGGCACGGCAACGTTTATGATTTTGGGCAACATCTGCACCCGTTCCTGCGGTTTCTGTGCAGTGGCTACCGGCATGCCCAGCGCGGTCGACTGGCAAGAGCCGGCCCGTGTGGCCAACTCGGTAAAGCTGATGGGCGTTAAGCATGCGGTAATTACCTCGGTAGACCGTGATGACTTGCGCGATGGAGGCTCGATTATTTGGGTCGAAACGATCAAAGCCATCCGCGAAGCCTCGCCTGGAACAACCCTCGAAACCCTCATTCCCGATTTCGCGGGCAAATGGGAAAACCTTCAGAGAATCATCGATATACGCCCTGAAATCGTTTCACACAACCTCGAAACCGTGCGCCGCCTCACCCGCGAAGTACGCATTCAGGCAAAATACGACCGAAGCCTCGAGGTGCTTTCCCGCCTCAAAAAAGGAGGCTGCAAAACAAAATCGGGCGTGATGCTCGGTCTGGGAGAAACAGAAGCCGAAATTCTGGAAACCATTGGCGATCTCAGGGCTGCCGATGTTGACATTCTTACACTTGGCCAATATCTGCAGCCAACACCGAAGCATTTGCCGGTGGCCGAGTTCGTAACCCCCGAACGCTTTGCCTTCTACAAAGAGTACGCGTTAAACCTCGGCTTTAAATATGTAGAAAGCGGCCCACTGGTGCGCTCTTCCTACCACGCCGAAAAGCACCTCTTCTAAGCTCTCATCAGGTTTTTTTCAATAATTCACGGAAAAGTGAGAAATCGCTTGCGTAGTAATTTTTCTAAGTGTAATTTTGACACTCACAAATTCAGACTTCATCGATATGAGTACAATACGTGTGGCCATTAATGGCTTCGGGAGAATCGGGAGAATCAGCTTTAGAGCTATGATGAACAATCCCGAAATTGAGGTGGTGGCCATTAACGACTTGACCGACGCTCCAACCTTGGCGCATTTGTTAAAGTACGACTCCGTACACGGACGTTTAAGTGAAGAGGTGAAAGTGGAAGAAGGATATATTAATGTAGGTCGCCACCGCATGAAGGTGCATGCCGAAAAAGATCCTGCGAACCTTCCCTGGAAAGCCCTCAATATTGACGTAGTCATTGAATCGACCGGATTTTTCCTCGACAGAGAATCAGCCGGAAAACACATTACAGCCGGAGCGCGTAAAGTGATTATTTCGGCGCCTGCCAAAAACGACGTTCCTACTTTCGTAATGGGAGTGAACGACCATTTGATTACCGGCGCCGAAGACATCGTTTCGAACGCCTCCTGCACCACCAACTGCGCCGCTCCAATGGTGAAAGTACTGGATGATGCATTCGGAGTTGAAGCCGGTTTGTTGAGTACTGTGCATGCCTACACCGGCGATCAGCGCCTTGTAGATGCTCCGCACAAAGACCTTCGCCGCGCCCGCGCCGCAGCCTTGTCGATTATTCCAACCAGCACTGGTGCAGCAAAAGCCATCGCCTTGATTCTTCCACACCTGAAAGGTAAGCTTGATGGTGTTGCTTTACGGGTTCCTGTTCCAACAGGCTCAATGACCGACCTCACCGTAAAAGTGAAGCGTGAGGTGACTGTAGCAGAAATCAACGAAGCCTTCCGCAAAGCGGCCGGTGGCGAACTGAAAGGCATTTTAGAATACACCACCGATCCATTGGTTTCGGCCGATATCGTTGGAAACCCACATTCTTGCATTCTTGATTCCGACCTCACCATGGTGATGGGAACCACTGTGAAAGTGATCGGATGGTATGATAATGAAGCCGGATACTCGAATCGGGTAGCCGACCTCACCGTGAAGCTGGCCAAATTGGCTGTGCCTGAAAAGGCCACTGCCTAAGCCCTTCACACTTTGTTTGAACCTGTAAACACAATATATAGGTTAGTTTGATTTTGGGAGAGAAGTCCCGGTGCACAACCGGGATTTCTTGTTTTTAGGGCTGAACGTTTTGACGAAATCCAGATAGGCTCTGCTTAAACTCAGCATATACCGAAGACAAAAAGGTTTAGTCAATGGTGTATTCTGAGCTAAGGAATTGCTTCAGATTATAGCCGTTCCACTTCACCACAATTGCAAATTCAGCCTTGAAAAACTTCAGGTTTAAACGGTTTAATCGCAGGATAAACCATTTAGAACAAATTCATTGAGTGTTTTTCTGTAGGCTCTACAGAGTTGCATTCATTGTATCTTAGCAACCGTATACGATTATGACGCTTACCGAAAAAATCGACTATTCGAACATGGGCTTGATGGTACTTGCCGCCATTGCTGCCTTCGTGCTGCCTTTCGAGGTTTTTCTCTTCTCCTACGCCGTTCTGGGTCCTCTGCACTATCTCACTGAGATTGGATGGCTCCACAAAAAAGGCTTTTACACCACCGGCAAAAACGACTTTATCTGGTTGGTTTTATTGGGATTACTCATTACGCTGGGCTTCTTCCAGTTTGATGTCTGGCTGCAATCTATTTCCACCAATCTCATATTCATTGGTTTCCTGTCGGCACTCGTCATGGTGGCCATCAAAGACAATGCGCTAAAGATTGCAGCCATCCTTGCCGTGGTTGTTTCCACCTTTTTCTTTAGAGGTTCGGGGTTTTATGAAGTCTTCTTCGCCATTTTCCTCCCAACCATTATCCACGTTTTTCTCTTCACCGGACTGTTCATGCTTTACGGGGCTTTAAAAAGCAGAAGCATTCCCGGCGTGCTTTCGGTTGTGCTGCTGAGCCTTTGTGCTTTGGCCTTTTTCTGGATTCCGGCCAGCTA
>CANHCM010000024.1 GCA_947459155.1 Bacteroidota bacterium
TAATTCACGAAAAAAACGATAATTATGAAGTGTATTACTTGCCATACAAAGGGAATTTACGAGATCGTTTGTATGCAAAATATGGCAATGAAAAATGGATTTATTTGAGGAAATTCTTGTCGTTGATAGAATTAACCGGACAGCACTTTTATACCGATTTCATACCCTTTTCTAATTTGTATCATTTTGCGGACGAATATCTTTCAAAAACGCCTGCTGTTAAAAAGATAATTGTGAGTGGGAACCCTTTTGAGATTTTTCGCTTTGGCTACAAACTAAGTCGCAAGCATGCCATTTCGTGGATTGCTGATTATCGAGACGATTGGAACACGACAGAAATCGTTGAGTCTAGAGGTCTGTTTGCGACTTGGCTTAAAAAACTCAATATATGGAGTGAAAAAAGATACATGAAGACTGCTTTTTGCATTACCAGTATCTCACCATTTTATGCCCGAAAAATTGGAGAATTTAATAGCCGGCCTTCGGAGGTTGTTTTAAATGGCTATTTCCCCAGCGATTATCAGCATTTTCAGCAGCTCAAGTTGTATACTGAGTTTAGTATTGTTTACAATGGAATGCTCTATGCGAGTCAACGCATCGAAGTTTTTCTGGATGCCTTTAAGCAATTTGTAGATGAGCATCCTGAGCACCGGTCAAAGATCCGTCTTCGATTCCCGGGCATTTTGTTTTTGGAAGAGGTGGCAAAGCGGGTTGAAGAGTTGATGAAGGGGTATGAAGACGTACTTGAGCTTCTACCACGGATTCCTCGTGAAAAAGTGCTTGAGATGCAGGCCAAATCGCACGTTTTGCTTATGGTGTCGCATGGTGAGACCAAGGGTATTCCATCCAGTAAAATCTATGAATATCTGGGTTTAGGCAAGCCTGTTTTGGTTTGTCCAACCGACCACGACATTCTCCATGAGACTTTCGCGTCTTACAACCTGGGCAAGATTGCAGAGCATTCAGAAGAAGCCCTGAAATACCTCAATGAGTGGTTTTCGCTTTTTCTATCGAATGAATATGAATCGCTTCGCCCCGACCGAAACTACATTCAGCAGTTTACCAGGGACCATCAAGCCGGGGTGTTGGCTCAGATACTCAATCGCATCCATTAGGAGAACATTCCCGGCAACATCGAGCCGGCAACGCTTCGCATTTCAGCCTCGTTCAACTGATCTGCTTTTTCCAGTGCACGGTTCACCGCTATTTGAATAAGCTCTGAAACCTCTTCAGAATCGGCTTCTTTAAGCCACTGGCTATCGAGTTGCACCTGTTGCACCCTGCGATTTCCATTCATGCGAACCATCACTCTGTTTTCGGGCGAAGTGGCTTCAACAAAGGAAGCATCGAGACGCTGTTTAATAGCCTCCATTTGCTTCTGCATTTCCATGAGTTTTCCAAGCATACCAATAAAGATGAATGAATAGGTAGCCTCAAATGTAGTAGTTTATTCACATGTACACTTATCAACAACTGTTTATAACCCCAAGAACTGTTTCAAAAAAATGAGATTTCACGAACGAATTCAAATTTTTCAACGGTTCAAAAAACGGTGAATATCAGGTGAATAAGAACCCATTAAAAAGATAGGAAATAACAGGAGGAATTTTCACCTTTGATACAGCACGATGTTACTCTGTTCTTTAATCATTCGGCAAACCTCACCACGTGAGTAAACCGAAAATAAACTATCCGAAGTTTGATTGTTTGATTTGATCATCACAAACGCTTCACGAGCAGAAGAGCTTTCGAAAACGTCGGTAGTTTCATTCTGGCATAATTTATTGATGTTGAGATACTTCATTAAAACAACCCAGAATTGTTAACTACAACACGATGTTACGAATGCTGATAACAATACAAGGTGGCAAGGCTGAGACGCACTGCCGGTTCTTTATTGAGAGAAGCCACTGAGGTAGGATTTTGGGACACAGCGTAGCAAAAGTCTAAGTCTGAATAGCTACGGCGAAGCAGACTTGAAAGGGGAACAGCGATAAACTGTTCCCCTTTCTATTTTACAAAACGGTTTAAACTTCGGAAGGAGTTTATAGCACAGCGCTTTGCGGATACTCCTTGATTGGCCAATCAGATTTCCTTGAAAAACTTCAGAAATACGAAAACAGCTGCGTAAAGAAAAGTAGAGAGCAGAATTCCTTTGCCGGTTTGTTCGTAACGTTCGTTTTTCATCAAGCGTGAAAAAGGCAAAATGTTGACTGCCAATGCCAACACGAGTGAGGTTGGCTGATCAAACAGCGGTACCTGAAGGCCATTGCGTTCAACCAGCACCACCTCTTGAAAGAGCAGGTAAAAGGCTAATGGCAGAAGCGCACCGATAGAAGCTCCAAAGGCAAGACTATTTCGGTTAAGCATTGTCCTCCCAGCTTTTATAATGCGCCAAACTGCTGTGAGCGGTAATGTCGAATTGACAAGGCACGAGCGAGACGTAATTGTTTTCGAGGGCCCAGATATCGGTATCGGTCCCCTGATCGTAATTTTTGAATACGCCGGTGAGCCAGTAATAAGGTCGACCGTTCGGATCGCGGCGTTCATCGAATTCCTCTTCCCAATTGGCGCGGGCCTGGCGACATACCTTGATGCCTTTTAACATTTCGGGAGCGATATCGGGAATGTTCACATTCAGGCAAATGCCAGCGGGCATCGGGTCATTTAGTGCCTTACTAATAATGGTGTGGGCCACTTGACGGGAAAGGGTAAAATCGGCGTCGATGGAGTGATTACAGAGGGAAAAACCTATGGATGGAATTCCTTCCATGGCTCCTTCCATGGCTGCCGACATCGTGCCGGAGTATATAACGTTGATGGAAGCGTTCGAGCCGTGATTGATGCCTGACACGAGTAAATCGGGTTTGCGGTGAAGGATTTTATTCACGGCCAGCTTGATGCAATCGACGGGCGTACCTGAACAGGCATACTCGAGGGCACTTTCGCTTCGCATAGCCTGAACACGGAGTGTGGCATTAATAGTAATGGCATGTCCCATGGCCGACTGAGGTTTATCGGGAGCTACAACTACCACATCACCAAAGCCTTTGCATACTTCAATTAGGTTCCGGATACCCGGTGCGGTGATTCCATCATCGTTACACACCAGAATCAATTTCTTTTCAGCCATACACTCATTAAATCGGGGGGTAAAAATAGGCAAAGCGAAAAGGATTTCGTTCTCTATCAATGCGAAAGCAGAAATTTATCCTGAAAATTTTGAAAATAGGAAAATTTGATACCTTTGCAGCCTCAATACCGACGGTGAGGTGGGTGAGAGGCTGAAACCACCAGTTTGCTAAACTGACGTACGGGAAACTGTACCGCGGGTTCGAATCCCGCCCTCACCGCCACATTGAAAGCGCTCGGGATGTAGCGTAGTCCGGTCATCGCGCCTGGTTTGGGACCAGGAGGTCGCAAGTTCGAATCTTGCCATCCCGACACACCTCAAAAGCCACCTTTACAAGGTGGCTTTTTTCATTTCTGCCTACGTGCCGGCTTGCCAGGCTAAGTAGGCAGAAATGAAAAAAGGCGCCCGTGCGGAGCGCGGGAGACTTTTGAGGTGTGCAATTCCACAAGGGAGTCACAAGATCACCGAAGGTAATCTGCCACCCCAATTGTAACGGTGAAAAAAAGCGCCAGCGCGCAGCGCGGCAGACTTTTGAGGTGTGCAATTCCACAAGGGAGCCACAAGATGACTGAAGGTAATCTGCCAACCTAATTGTAGCGTTGGAAAAAAGGCGCCCGTGCGCAGCGCGGGAGACTTTTGAGGTGTGGAATTTCCTTTGAGAGCCTTACATTCAATTGAAGGAGACGAACATGACAAGTCTTTTTTCTTTTTCCTTGATGAAAAAGAAACAAAAAATCAAGGCTTGGGTAAATCGACCACCCACTAAAGCCCTTTTCGCTGCAGTGCTTTGATCCTCCTAAGATTGCATCATGCACAAACCCGCTCGTATACCTGTTTTTTAAGGTTGATTGGAAAGACCCACTGCGCAGCGCGGGAGGCTTTTGAAGTGTGGAATTTGTGTGTGCAGCACTCCAATTAATGCTGTGGAGCAGAGCCTGCTATTGAACGAATCCCTTCCAGCAATCGGTCGAGGTCTGATTCGAGTGTGTAAACGTGTGGAGTGATGCGTACACCATGGATATTCTCCCAGTCGATAGCCACACTGTGGATTCCCCATTTTTTGAAAAGCTCCGATTCTATTTCAGAAGGCTTCCATCCTTCAACGCTAAACAGCGCGATGGCACCACTCCATGCCGAAGATTGTGGGGTATGAATTTTCACGCCTTTAATTTGGGCAGCCTGGCTGGTCCAATAATTTTTTAGGTAGAAAAGTCGGTCGAATTTGCGCTGGCTCCCAATAGACTCATGAAAATCGATAGCTCTCCCCACGGCCAGCTCAGTTGGGAAAGAGCGTGTGCCAAGGGTTTCAAACTTGCGAATATCGTCCGACTCCGGTTTTTCGCCGGGGAACATCGGAGGCAGTGATGCAATTTTTTCTGATTGAACATAGAGCAATCCAGAGCCGAAAGGTGCGCACAGCCACTTGTGCAGACTTGTTCCCATAAAATCGGCACCCAAAGCGGGCACATCAAATACGAGGTGAGCAAAAGAATGTGCACAATCGGCGATTGAGAGGATTCCCCTCTCCCGGGCTTTGTCGGCAATCGGCTTCACTGGCATTACCTGTCCGTTCCAATTGATCAAATGCGTGATGTGCACCACCTTGGTTTTCGGGCTAAACAGACGAATGTACCGATCGCAGAGTTCTTGTTGATTCTCGCTTACGGCAGGATGTTCTACCCAAACCAGCTTAATACCATCGCGCTTTTCGCGCCACTTCCAGGCATTAATCATATTGGGATAATCCCAACGGCTCAACACCACCTCATCGCCTTTCTGCAGCGGAATTCCCATAATAACAGTTACGAGGGCTTCAGTTGCGTTCCGGTTTAGGGCGAGCTCAGAGGACTTGGTTCCGGCCAAGGCTGCCAAAGAGGAACGGAGCGCTTCGCGACCCTGATCCAGTATGCGCCACATGTAGTAGGATGGCCCTTCGTTGCTCATCCGGTTGTAGTGCTCAAAGGTTTCCTGCACGAGTTTGGGTTGCGGACTAACCCCTCCATTGTTCAGATTGATAATGTTTGCCGACACCGAGTACTCCAAACGGATACGTTGCCAATACTCAGATTCGGACCATTCTGATGCGCAGAAGGCCTCCCAGCTTTTGGAGGAAGTAGAGTTCCAGCTTTCTAAAAAAGGGAGACTAAAACCACCCAGACTTAGTCGGTGTAGGAAAGTGCGTCGATTTTGCATAATCTGTCATCCAAAAGGCATAATTAAGCTTTTGAAAGCAAACTGGCAACATTGTGATTATGCAGAATTTACGCAGGATTCACAGTAGGTGCCTCCGCTATGAACAAGGTGTGCATAAATTTTTTCCGGCCTGTGGGCTTAATTGCCGTTTTGGCATGCGCCTGTAGTGGTAGTTTGATTAAGTTTGCAGCACATTTGAAAGGGATGTCTGGTCATAAACCCATCAAACGCGCGCTAATTTCGGTATTTTACAAAGACGGACTGGCTCCAATAGCCCGACAGCTTGCTGATCGGGGTGTTGTGTTGTACTCAACAGGTGGCACCCGGGATTTTCTGGAGGCCCTGGGACTAAAGGTCGAGGCTGTTGAGGATTTAACCGATTATCCTTCCATTCTGGGTGGAAGGGTGAAAACCCTGCACCCAAAGGTTTTCGGGGGAATATTAAGTCGCCGGAACGAAGAATCCGACATTGCCCAGCTTGAGCAATATGCCATTCCGGAGATTGATTTGGTGATGGTTGACCTTTACCCTTTCACCGAAACGCTGGCTTCGGGAGCGTCGGAGGCCGAAATCATCGAAAAGATTGACATCGGAGGCGTTAGTCTCATCCGCGCAGCGGCCAAGAATTTTAACGACGTACTGATTATTTCTTCACGAAGTCAATACGGCTGGCTCGAGAATCTCCTGGCTGATCAAGCCTGTTCCAGCACCTTTGATCAACGAAAACAAGCAGCGGCGAAGGCCTTTGCCCTCACAGCCGAATACGACAGCGCCATTGCAGCCTGGTTTTCTGGCGAAGGTGAAAAGGTGCTGCGCTATGGCGAAAACCCTCATCAACAGGCCGCTTTCCGCGGTGCATTGGAGGATGCCATCGAGCAGCTGCATGGAAAGTCGCTCTCGTACAATAATTTACTTGATATCGATGCGGCGATTCGTCTGATTGGCGATTTCCCGGGTCCGGGTTGTGCAATCATCAAGCACAACAACGCCTGCGGAGCCGCGGTTGATCGTATCCAATTGCAGGCCTGGCGAAAAGCATTGGAAGGCGATCCGACATCAGCCTTTGGCGGAATTTTCATTTTCAATACTCCATTGAACGAGGAAACCGCACGTGAAGTGGATGCCTTGTTTTTTGAAGTGATCATTGCCCCCGGCTACAGTCAGGAAGCCCTAAGCCTATTGCAGAGCAAGAAAAACCGTATCATTCTCATCCAAAAGCCATTTCTGCGTCCAAACAAAGAAGTGAGAAGCGTATTGAATGGGGTTTTGGAACAGGAATTCGACCTTGCCACCGAACAGCGCGATGTTTTTCGCACGGTGACCCAAAAAACGGTTGAGGAGCATCACCTTGCAGATTTGGAGTTTGCCGCTGTTTTGGTGAAGCACACGAAATCGAATGCCATTACTTTGGTGAAAAACCAACAGCTCATTGGCAGCGGAACCGGTCAAACATCGAGGGTTGATGCATTGCGCCAGTCTATTGCAAAGGCGGCCAGCATGGGCTTTACCGTTGAAGGTTCGGTGATGGCTTCAGATGCATTTTTCCCGTTCTCCGACAACATTGAAATTGCTGCTGAGCATCGAATTGCTGCCATTGTGCAGCCAGGCGGTTCGGTTCGCGATCAAGAAGTAATTGAAAAGGCCGATTTACTGGGCATTGCCATGGTAACAACAGGCCGAAGACACTTTAAACACTAACACTAAACAGAGGATTCACAACCCATGGGTTTGTTCAACTTTTTTACACAGGAAATAGCCATCGACCTTGGAACGGCCAATACCATCATTATCCACAACGATAAAGTGGTGGTAGATGAGCCTTCAATTGTGGCCATAGAGCGCTCAACCGGTAAGGTGATTGCCGTTGGTAAGCAAGCGCAGCAAATGCACGGCAAGACCCACGAAAACATCAAGACCGTTCGTCCGCTCAAAGACGGCGTTATTGCCGACTTTAACGCAGCCGAGCACATGATTCGGGGAATGATCAAAATGATCAACCCGGGAAGAAAAATTTTCTCTCCATCGTTGGTGATGGTCATCTGCATTCCATCGGGAATTACCGAAGTGGAGAAGCGCGCCGTTCGCGACTCAGCCGAGCATGCCGGAGCCAAAGAAGTATACCTGATTCATGAGCCTATGGCCGCCGCAATTGGTATTGGCATCGACGTGGAAGAGCCCATGGGGAACATGATTATCGACATTGGAGGTGGTACTTCCGAAATTGCGGTAATTGCCCTTGGCGGTATTGTGTGCGACAAAAGTATTCGGGTTGCGGGTGATGACTTTACGGCCGACATCGAGGATTACATGCGTCGCCAGCACAACATTCACATTGGTGAACGTACAGCTGAGCGCATCAAAATTGAGGTGGGTGCTGCATTAACAGAGATCGACAATCCCCCACCCGATTTCGCAGTGCATGGTCGCGATATGATGACCGGTATTCCGAAGGAAATCATGGTTTCGTACCAGGAAATTGCCCACTGTCTCGACAAGTCGATTGCGAAAATCGAAACGGCGATTCTGAACGCGCTGGAGATGACACCGCCCGAACTTTCGGCCGATATTTACCGCACCGGAATTTACCTTGCCGGTGGTGGTTCGATGTTGCGCGGTTTGGATAAGCGTATTTCTGCCAGAACTAAACTGCCTGTATACATTGCAGAAGATCCGCTGCGCGCGGTGGCAAGAGGCACAGGTATCGCACTGAAAAATCGCGATAAGTTTAAGTTCCTCATTCGTTAATTGGGAGTTTAAGCGCCTGGCCGTATGCGGAATTTCTTCCTCATCATCAGAAAGTACAACGTATTCATCGTCTTTTTGCTGTTGCAGGGAATCTCGCTGTACCTCCTCATCAACAACAACAGCTACCAGCGTGAGGCCGTGGTTTCTACTTCAAACGAAGTGGTGGGTAGAATTTATGTAGCCTACAGCGAAGTATCGGATTATCTGAAGCTGGGAATGACCAATCGTTTGCTGGCAGAGGAAAATGCACGGTTGAGGGCTGGCGACAGTAGCTCGTTTTACCGGATGAGCATCCTCAAAACGGCTGTAAACGATACGGTTTACAAACAGCAATACGAATACATCACGGCAAGAGTCATCAACAATAGCGTAAGTAAAGTAAACAACTATCTCACCTTAGATGCCGGTAGTCTGAAAGGAATCAAACCCGATATGCCGGTTATTTCTTCCAACGGTGTGGTTGGCGTGGTAAAAGATGTTTCGCCCCACTTCAGCACAGTCATGTCGGTGCTCAATAGCAATACCCGAATTTCTGCCAAATTCACCAAAAACAACTACTTTGGTTCTGCCATGTGGTTGGGTGGCTCGCCACAGATTGGTGTGCTGAACGATATTCCCAGTCACGCCCCGGTTTCGAAAGGCGATACCGTTGTGACCACTTCCTATTCGAAATATCCGGCCGGCATTATGGTTGGACAGGTTTATGAGGTGGGACAGAAAGGCGTTAGCTTTAAGGACCTGAAAATCAAATTCTCCACCGATTTTCAGAACCTTTCGTATGTTTACGTGATTCGCGACCTGATGAAAGCAGAGCGCGACACCCTCGAAGCCAAAACCAACACCGACGATGTTAAGTGAGCTGATTATCCAGTTTTTCCGCTTCTTCATCCTGCTATTTGTGCAGGTGTTGGTGTTAGACCAAATCGAAATCAGCGGTCCGGTAAACGGCTATTTCAATGCTTACCTGTACATCCTGTTTTTGTTAATGTTACCGGTAAACACAAACCGTTTGTTGTTATTACTACTTAGCTTTCTTACAGGCCTTAGCATCGATATGTTTACCGGAACAGCCGGCATGCATGCTTCGGCGTGTTTGGTGCTTGGTTTTGCCCGTCCCGGATTTTTAAATCTACTCGCTCCGCGGGAAGGCTATGAAAGCACCCTTCGCTTGAGCGTTCAAGGCATGGGTGCCAGTACTTTTTTGGTGTATACTTCGTTGATGACATTGCTGCATCACCTGGTGCTGTATCTCTTGGAAGCCTTTACATTTCTGAATTTCTTCGATTTGTTGCTCCGTGTGATCAGCAGCACTATCTTCACCATGTTATTGATTGTTTTCAGCCAGATTCTTACGCAACGCAGCCGGGAGCTTGAAGCATGAATCTATTTTCTGACCGTAAATATGTGATTAGCGCCATTTTTATTGGCCTTGCACTCATTTTTTTACTGCGCCTCTTTTACATTCAGGTGATCGACGACAGCTATAAGCTTGCGGCCGACGACAATGCTTTACGCCACAAAATCGAGTATCCGGAGCGAGGTGTGATTTACGATCGTTATGGAAAGAAAGGCGATAAGATTTTGGTTTACAATGAGGCTGCTTACGACCTGATGGTCATCCCCAAAAGGGTAAAAACCATCGATACAGCCGACTTATGTCAGGTGCTTGAGATAACAGTCGAGCAATTCAGGGAGCGTCTGATCAAATTGAAGAAACAAAAGTTCAGCTCATTCAGGCCGGAAATTTTTGAGGGCGAAATCTCGCTGGAGACCTACGCCCGCTTGCAGGAAAAGCTCTATAAGTTTCCCGGTTTTTTCGTTCAGGCCCGCACCCTCCGAAAATATCCGCGTGGCATAGCTCCACATGCCTTGGGTTACGTGGGTGAGGTTGACGAAAACATCATTGCGGCCAACCCATACTACCGCATGGGCGACAACATGGGCCTCAGTGGCATTGAGAAATCTTACGAGGTTCCCCTTCGCGGTCAACGTGGTGTTAAAATCGTGATGGTTGATGTGTACAACCGTGAAAAAGGCAGTTTCGAGAACGGGAAATACGATACCGCTTCGGTGTTGGGACAAACCCTGATTTCGTCGATAGATGCCGATTTGCAAGAGTACGGCGAGCAACTGATGAAGAACAAAGTGGGCTCGATTGTGGCCATTGAGCCTTCGAGCGGCGAAATCCTCACCATGGTTTCGTCGCCAACCTACGATCCTAACCTGCTTGTGGGGCGATTGAAGAAGCAGAACTATCCGAAAATGGTGCGCGATACCCTCAAGCCTTTGTATAACAGGGCTACGATGGCCAAGTATCCGCCTGGCTCTACCTTTAAACTGCTCAACGCCCTGATTGGTCTAGAAGAAGGTGTGATTACGCCCAGTACAACCTTCGGCTGCGGCAGAGGCTTCCACTTTGGCGGGCTCACCGTAGGCTGTCACCCGCACGCTTCGCCGGTCGACCTAAAGTTTTCCATCACAACTTCCTGCAATGCGTATTACTGCAATGTATTCAAGAATGTCATCCAAAAATACCCCAAAGCAGCCATCGGATTTAACGTTTGGAGAAATCATGTGATGAGCTTCGGGCTGGGCACAAAATACCCAACCGACTTGCCTCAGGAGAGCAAAGGGAATGTGCCAACGGTGAGTTATTACGACAAATACCATGGTTCAGGAAGGTGGAATGCCATAACGGTTATTTCCTTGGCAATTGGTCAGGGCGAAATGGGCGTAACACCTTTACAGATGGCCAACTTCTGCAGTGTTATTGCGAACAGAGGATGGTATTTTCCTCCACACATCATCAAGCAAATCGAGGGAGGCCGTATTGATACCACGTATCTGAAGAAGCGCTTGACAAAAATCAAAAGAGAATATTTCGATCTCGTGGTTGAAGGTATGCGCAACGTGGTCACCAATGGTACAGGGCGCATTGCCCAGCTCGACTCCCTGACCATTTGCGGAAAAACGGGTACGGCGCAAAACCCGCACGGGAAAGACCACTCCATTTTCATTGCATTTGCCCCGATGGACAATCCCAAAATTGCCATATCGGTATATGTTGAAAACGCAGGCTTTGGAGCTACATGGGCAGCGCCTATCGCCAGTTTGATGATTGAAAAGTACCTCCGCCGGGAGGTGAAGCGCCCCGAAATGGAAAAACGCATTCTTGAAGCCAACCTGCTCCCGAAAAAGGAAGATTGGGTGGCTAAAAAATAAATACTCATGGCCAACCGCAACAACGAAGCTGTATTGCAAAACATCGACTGGGTGCTGGTGCTTATGTACCTGTTGATGGTTTTTATGGGCTGGATGAATATTTATGCCGCGGTGTACAACGAAGAATACAAAAGCATCCTCGATTCTTCGCAAGACTATGGCAAACAGCTCATTTGGATTATTACAGCCTTCTTTATCGCCTTTGTGATTCTGGTCATAGACGGTGAGTTCTTTCCCAATTTCGCCTGGCCGATGTATGGAATCTTCCTGCTGGTGCTCATTGTGGTAATTTTTGCCGGCTTGGAAGTAAAAGGCTCTAAATCGTGGATTGGCGTAGGGAGTTTCAGGGTACAGCCCGCAGAATTTGCCAAGTTTGCCACGAATCTGGCCTTGGCTAAATACCTGAGTAACATCAACATAAAGATTGAAAAGTTAAGCACCAAGCTTATCGCAGCGGCTCTGTTTGCGGTGCCGGCGCTCGTTATTATTGCCCAGAAAGAAACCGGTTCGGCGCTGGTTTATGCTTCTTTCATTTTGGTGATGTATCGCGAAGGTTTGAGTGGAGGTATTTTAGTTGCTGGTGTTGGTTTAGCCTTATTGTTTGTGCTGGCCTTGCTGGTAGATGAGCTGGTCTTAACCCTCATTTTAACGGCCATTGCAGCGTTGAGCTTTGTGTTTATTCGTTTGAAGGGACGTAACCTGCTCATTGTTGGAGGAATTCTCGTCGCGGCAGTGACCTTCATTTATTCGGTCGATTATGCCTTTAACAACGTGCTCGAGGCCCACCAGAAAAAACGGATTAACGTACTGTTGCGCAAAGAGATCGACCCCAAAGGCGCAGGCTACAACGTAAATCAATCGCTTATTGCCATCGGCTCTGGTGGACTTATCGGCAAAGGCTACCTCAATGGCACTCAAACCAAATACAACTACGTGCCTGAGCAAAGCACCGACTTTATCTTTTGCACCGTGGGCGAAGAATGGGGCTTCGCCGGAAGCATTATAGTCATCGGCCTTTTCGTGGCTATGCTGCTGCGAATTGTCTATCTCGCCGAACGACAACGCTCTACATTCTCACGAATTTATGGCTACGGTTTGGCGAGTATCATTTTCTTCCATTTGGCTATCAATATCGGAATGACCATCGGTTTGGCCCCAGTGGTTGGGATTCCCCTACCCTTCTTCAGCTACGGCGGTTCGTCGCTTTGGTCGTTTACCATCTTGCTGTTCATCTTTGTTAGGCTCGATGCCTACCGCTTCCAAATTTTGCGCTGAGAACTCTACTTTTGTAGAGTATGAATCATCGAATCTGCCTGGTTTTGTTGTGTGGTTTGCCCTTCGGGCTGATGGCCCAAAGTTTACCCGGCGCTGATTCATTAACCAGATTAATCCGCAAAACCTTACAATTTGTTGAAAGTCAACAAGTAAAAGAGACCATTCCGGGCTATGAGTTTGCCGGAGAATGGCCCTCGGAAATGCAAATGAAATCGCCCTATCCATTGTTAGGAAAACACCGCTCCTACGATTCCAATTGCTTCTCACTTGCGGCAACCCTGAACATTCTGGCCGATGTTTACACGCTCGATACCAGCCTGAAGGCAATACCCAAACTCATGGATAAAGCCTATCCACAACTGATGAGTTATGTGAGCAAAGACGGATTTAACTTCTGGCCACTTTTACCCCCCGGCGGCTCTTTGAGCTGGTATAGAAGCACCGACTACCGGCAAAGGGTGCGCCGCCCAATTCAGTTTCCCATTTTGAATACCTATATCCGCAGGGCGGCGAATGTCATGAACGACAACGACGATACCGCGCAGGCGCTATTGGCCTTGTTAAGATACGAGCGGCTCTTGGGCATACCTATTCCGGATTCACTTCGAAACCTGAGTTTCCATTCATACCGCGATACACTTCGCGACAATCGCCATTACTACAACCATTTCGCCTTTGTACCCTATAACACGGGCGCCTTTCTTACCTGGCGTGGAGAAGAGCGATTTTTCCCCACCCACGATCTTGTACTTCTGGCCATCAACAATGCCTTGTTTCTCACGCCGCTCAGCACCGCGTATCCGAAAGCCTACACCCCTTACATGCCTTACGGATCGAACGATATTGACGCGGTTGTGAACGCCAACGTTTTGCATTACCTCACCGAGGTTCAGCGTTATGAACCCGGAATCTACGGAGCCGCTCAATTCATCCACCGAAAGGTGCACCTTAAAAGATACTCCAAAGCCGGAGTGTATTACCCGAACCGATATCACCTGCACCATGCAGTAATAAAGGCCTTTAAATCAGGAGCTAATGAATTAAAACCCTCGGTCGAACAATTGATCAAACACCTAAAAGTCAGTCAAAAAAGCAATGGAAGTTACCACAGCCGCTGGTTGGTAAATCGCCGCGATATCGACCAAAGCACGCTGTATGCACTCCACGCCATGCTAATGGCGGGTTCGATGAAGGAAACCGGACTTCAGCCTCAGATTGAAAAGGCCTTACACTTTTTACTTTCTCGCCTTTCGGTAAGCCCTGAACAAGCCTGTCTAAATGGCGGCGTTTATTTTTCGGGCGGAACGGTAATTCGAAATACCCTGTACTGGAGCTCCGACGCTTACAGTACTGCACTCTTTTTACACTGCCTTACCTTAATCAGAGCACAAACAGCCGAACCAAACAGCGCACCGAATCGTTGAATACACGTTTAATTACACCTTTTGAGTAGATTTGACACCCTTTTCAATGGAATGAGAAATTTCCTGCTTTGTCTATCCATACTGCTGAGTTCCTTTTCGGGATTTACTCAGGAAGTAAGGCATATAAGTCGCTCCGGCACCGCCGACAGCAGCTTTTATGATATGGTAAAGCTTTCCGACGGGGCTATCTGGTTGGCCGGAGAGTATGGAATTCTTAAACGCTACGACGGTGACAATCTCGTGCAGATAGATTACCCAAACACGGGAGCCAATATTCTGCGAATTGCCGAAATGGGAGATTACCTTTTTATGGCGGCAGATCATGGTACCATTTACCGATTGCATAAACCCAGCAATACCTGGAAAGTAAAGCAGTTTGAGAATTATCGGAATCAGTGTTTTTACGACATGCTGAGCGACGCTGATGGGAAACTTTGGCTATGTGGAGGCTCCAGCGGAATTGGAAAGGGAAAAATGCGCATTCCACGTGGGTTTGTAGTGCGGCTCGACACCAGCCTCAACCACGAACCCAATCGGGTGTGGTCATCGTTTCGCCACTTCGCATGGACGCTCACCCGCGACGTAGAAGATCAAGTGGTGTTCTCGGTGTTTAACGGACTCAACTCTCGCCTGTATCGAACAAACTCAACAGGCACACTGCAAAAGGCAGAGAAAATTCGTGGCCTTGTTCATTCATTGAGCATGCTTGACGGGCGACTGGTGTATGGCGGTTGCGTAGGACTTCGCTACAAACAAAAAGGAATGTGGGGTTACGCCGACGGTACTCAAACGCGCAACATTATCCGTAAAGCCGGCTTCATCAGTAACATCATTGAACACGACCGGCAACTGATTGCCTTTAGTCAACAAGGACAAGTTTGGGCCTTAAAACCCGATCAACACGTATTGCTTTGGGCAGGCTCGACCGGATCGCTTTACGAAGGGCTTTCGGCGAACGGGCTGCTTTGGCTGGCCGGGCATGGCAAAACTTTTCTGAGTTTGGACAAGACAAGTCCGGCGGCAGAAAACTGAGGATTATCAGTTGATTTACTAAGGATTATCATTTTTTCCTCTGCATCGAGCCCATAGCTTTGGTTGTTGGAACGTGGAACTAAAAACCCACATCATCAACGACTTGAAACTATGAAAACACTTCAAAACAAAGTAGCCCTGATTACCGGAGCCGCCGCCGGAATGGGCCTCGCCATTGCCAGGCTTTTCGCGAAAGAAGGAGCCAAACTGCTTTTGTGCGACCTTGATGAAGAACGGGTTCGCGCCCTGCAGCACAGCATTGAGTCGGAAGGTGCAGAAGCCCTGGCCGTGCGATGCGATATGGCCGAAGCAAAAGAAGTAGAACAACTTGTGCAACTCTGCATCGATACCTTCGGGAGCATCGATGTATTGGTGAACAATGCCGGAATTATGGATGATTTTTTCCCTGTCGACAGGGTACCGCCCGAAACCTGGAAAAAAGTCATCGATGTAAATCTCAACGGACCCTTCCACACCATGCGACTTGTTCTGCCTGAAATGCTTAGCCGTAAGTCGGGCTCAATCATTAACATCGGTTCGATCGGTAGCCATCAGGGCGCACGCGCCGGAGCTGCTTACACGGCTTCAAAGCACGCTTTGTTGGGCCTCACACAAAACACAGCCTTTCTCTATGCCAAAGATGGAATACGGTGTAACCTCATTGCACCGGGTGGTGTGAACACTGAAATTGGACTTAAAATGAAGCCCGACCCACTGGGTTACGAGCGAATTATGCCGGGAGCGGCAAACATGCCCCGCATGGGAGAGGCCACAGAAATTGCCCAAATTGCTCTGTTTTTAGCTTCCGAAGCCTCCTCGCTTGTAAATGGAGCCACCATAACAGCCGATGCTGGATGGACTGCCTTTTAACACGTCTATTGCTCGGCAATTCCGGTAACTTGCACTAAATTGACAGCAGCCATGAGCGCAGAATTCCCTGATTACCTGTTTTCTCACCTTCCCCTGCCATTGCGCGAAGAATTAAAGCAACATGCCAGCCTGCTTAGCGTTGAAGCCAACACCGAAATTCTGCGCGAAAATCAATACATAAAGGTACTTCCGATCGTTGTTAGCGGTCTCATCAAAGTGTACTCGCGCTTTCAGGAAAAAGAGCTGTTACTTTACTATATCGAGCCCGCCCAAAGTTGCGTGATGACCTTTTACGCAGGACTTAACAATACACCGAGCCAAATTTTTGCCATTACCGAAACGCAGGCCGAATTACTGGTCATTCCAAGCCATCTGCTCACACGATGGGTAAATGAATACCCGGAATTTAACACCCTGTTTTACAACCAGTACAACCTCCGATACGCCGAGTTACTCGAAACAATCGGCCACCTGATTCTTGATAAACTCGACAAACGGCTCTACGATCATCTGCTCAAACGGTGGGAACTTACCGGCAAACAAGCCATCAAAATGAGCCATCAACAATTGGCCACCGAACTGGGAACTTCACGCGAAGTCATCACCCGTGTATTAAAAAAACTCGAAACCGAAGGCAAAGTCAGCCAGGAAAAAACCGGCATTCAAATTCTGACATCATGGTGACTCCGGTCACTGCCACACTGCGCTAAAGACCCTAAGCTTGTAGCATCAATCAAACAACTGCACTATGAAAAAGAACATGGGATCAACCGACCGCCTTATCCGCGTACTCATCGCCGCCGTTATTGCCGCGCTTTACTTTACCGGAACCGTAACAGGAACCCTTGGCATCGTATTACTGGCCGCCGCGGGCATTTTCGTGCTCACCAGCTTAGTGAGCTTTTGCCCACTGTACACCCTGCTGGGCATGAACACCTGCGCCATCAAACCCAAGAGTTAACCCGACAGGCGTCCAAAATTTCCGGAATTGATGTTTTGGGCGCCTGCCTCGTTGAGCATTGCAGTAAACTGAGGCTGTATCGCCGGGCACCGCGTTTTTCGCTCATACTCCGCAAAACAGAGCCGCTTACGCGCTCCCTTTCATTTCATGCTCACTCACCACGTTCTCTTCGCTTTCGCTCCCATACTCACTCTGTTTTGCGTGGTATCCGCTCCAACCGCTGGCGCAAAAATCAACATACCATTCGAAAGACATCAGTAATCCACGAGCCCTCGGCAGAATTGTTTATGTTTGAGCTCCATGGATTCGCCGGACTTATCCACTTTCCCACATTATATATTCAAGATGCCATTCGGTTGGGACAGGGCCGTTTTCGCCATATCGATAAAGGGGAAGTTATCTTGTATCAAGGGGAAATTGCAAGTCGCGCGTATTGGGTTGTTCAAGGCTTGCTCAGAAGTTACTCGCTCGATTCAGCCGGCAAAATCCACGTTTTCATGTTCGCCCCCGAAGGCTGGATTGTATCTGATGTACAGTCATTCACTTTTTTAGAACCTTCCAACTTGTTTATCGATGCGATGGAACCCACGTTGATCATCGAACTCAATCAGTCGTATCTCAGCGTACAAAGCTTAAACGAAGGCGATGTAACGCATGCCATAAACAAATTACTCCGCCGAATCTCAATCCTTCAGCAACGGGTTATCATGCTCATGAGCGCCTCAGCAGCTGAACGCTATGAACATTTCCTGGAAACCTACCCCGATCTGGTGAATCGCGTACCGCTTAAATGGATTGCCTCCTACTTAGGCATTACGCCCGAAGCCTTAAGCACCATACGAGGCCGAATAAAGGACAAATAGCCCTCCTGAGGATTTCTTAATCTAGATTAATGTGCGGCCGAATGAGGTGTTGGACTTTTGTACAGTTCAATTTCTAAACACATGAAAACAATTGTAGTAAGTGCTTTAATTCTCGTATCGGGAATAGGCCTTTCCTTTAAAACCCTCACGGAAACGTGGATGCCTGACAACACAAAATACAGTGTAAAAATCAGTTCTTCGAAATTCGAAGGCATTTTCAAAGGCTTAAAGACCAATATTCACTTCGATGAAACAAAACCCGAACAAGCCTCAATCGAAGCCAGTATTGAGGCGGAAACCATAAATACCGGTAACGGGTTACGAAATAAACACGCTAAACAAGGAATCGAAGCCGCCAAATATCCAACCATTCGTGTGGTATCTACTGCGATTTCAGGAAAAGGAAACCAATTTGAATTTGTGGGCAAACTCACCATTAAGGAAACAAAACGCGAATTGAAATTTCTTTTTCAATTCATGCGGTTGAGCCCCAGCGAAGGACTTTTTAACGGAACATTCACGGTTAAGCCCTCCGATTTTAACATTAAGAAAAGCGGAACCCCTGAGTCGTTTATTGTTACACTAAACATTCCTGTAACAAAATGAAATGGAAATCGGGTTTGATGCATGGACTGCTCAGTGCAGCAGTGGCATCAGTGGCTGCAATCATTTATAATATTCTGTACACCAAAGCATTCATTGTCGATTTTTCAGCAGTGTTAAATACGGGAGGCACAATTTTCTCTTCGACTTTGGGCTGCGTACTTATGGCAGTTGGGTACATCATGATCACCGGTCGCTACGGCACTAAATGGGCCGGATACCTAAATCTGGGCTACGTATTGCTAAGTTTCGTGAGTATTCTCGGCTTGTTTTCATTTCACCTTCCGCTCGAAATCGAATCGCCTGAATTGTTTCCCGGACTAGCCATTCCAATGCACTTTTTCCCGGCTTTAAGTTTCATGGCTTTTGCACCGTTTTTTAATTATTGGAAGGAAGAGCAATAAGCAAAAACTATATCCACAATTTAAATCATGCATTTTCTCAGATTCATGAATTGAATCGCTTGAAAATGCATGATTTTCTGTATTCATTAATGACGATTATCGCATTTCAAACGCAAGGAATCAAGCTGGTTATCGAGGAAATAAATTGCAGGACACCCAAACGACTCGTATTGCAAACCAAAAATTACAGGCGGTAAATTGTTGAATAAAATTCCCGCATATTGCTCTTCAGGTCCGGCAAAAGAAGCACTCTCACCGGTGTATAAAATATGCTGGCAAATTAATTCACCCGACTTTTTTCCAATCACAGAAAGTACTTTAACACGAATTTCGGAGTCA
>CANHCM010000025.1 GCA_947459155.1 Bacteroidota bacterium
ATTTGGATGCTATTTACAATGCTGATTCCTGTGCTGTTTCGTTTCTTTGGCAACATCAGGCAAATGTACCCAATACAATTTCTTTTCTTCCAACCTTTAACGGGGGGAATTTGTACTGTTGGGATTTTGGTGATGGAGTCCTGGACACTCTCCAAGTTGGTGGAACAGTTCAGCATACCTATTCTGTGGAGGGAAATTACACTGTATGCCTCGTGATGTACAATGATGATGCAGATTGCGTCACTTCTACATGCATGAATGTTGTGGCTGAATCAATCGAGAATCAGGCTGTCGGGCCCATGTCGATTAGTCAACTTCCCAACATCGTTACCTCCATTCAGAATATACTGTTTGGAAATTGTGTTGATGTGAGCAATATCAGTTTTATGGGCGCAAATTCTGCAGCAATAGGCTATTTTAGCGACTCTGCAGCAACAATTGGATTTGATTATGGTTTGTTGCTGACAACGGGATTGATATTCAATGCAATTGGTCCAAATACTGTTCAGGGAGCGGGGACAGATTTACAAATGCCCGGTGATTGGTTGCTGGATTATGAAATACCAGGTTATTTTACAAGGGATGCAGTGAGTATTAGTTTTGAATTTACAGCTCAAGCTGATACCATTATTGCTTGTGAATTTGTTTTTGCATCAGAAGAGTATCCTGAGTACGTTGGTTCGCAGTTTAATGATGTTTTTGGTTTTTACATCTATGGGCCAGGTATTGACGGGTGGCAAAATTTAGCCAGAATTCCAGGCACAAATCAACCCATTACGGTAAACACCTTAAATGCGGTTCAGAATAATAATTATTATGTAAACAATACGCCTGGCTTTATTCTTCAGTATGATGCCTACACTACTCCAATTCAATTACAGTATCCGGTTTTGGCTGGTGAAACCTATCAGTTTCGAATTGTAATTGCCGATGCTGGCGATGGTGTTTATGATTCAGGAGTCTTTATAAAAGGGGGGAGTTTTCTTGGAAACGAACCTTTACCTGCTGCAGCCTTTGATTTTTCTTCTAATGGTTATACTGTAGAATTTGAGAATCAGAGTTCAGGAGCAGATGCATTTTTATGGTCCTTTGGTGATGGTCAAACTTCTAACGAAGCTAATCCTGTGCATACCTATGAACAAGGAGGGTTTTACAATGTGCGGCTGGTTTGTACAAATCAGTGTTATTCCCGCGATACGACTCTCAGTATTGCTGTAACTCCGGGTGAGGTTCTTGCCAATAATTTTCCAGTGAATAGTAGTATTCATCAGCTGGAACATGGGCAAATCAAGCTTAATTATGCATCACGTACCAATACGTCGTTGCATTTTGAGGTGTATAACATGGCAGGTCAAAAGGTTCACCATAATCAGTTGTCTAATGTAGGTTGGGGCTCTGAAGTTATCGATGTAAGTGAATTGCCAGCTGGTTTGTATGTTATTCGAATTTTAAATGCAGAAAATGAGGGGCAAAGTCACCTTTTTGTGCGTTAGTTTTTGAGGTAATAGCTTGATTAACGTTCTGAATGGAGTACAATTAATTAAAGGCTCTTCAGAAAAACCTAGATCTCAATTAACCAATTTACTCTGATTTTTACCTGTTTTAATAAGTCCGTTATTTTCTGAAGGCAAAATAAACCGCTAAAACTAAGCATAAGAAAGCCCAAAGATGGTTTATTGTTGGTTTAGTGCCTTTGAAAATGAATACTGCAAAAACCATGAATACTGCAATTGAAATTACTTCTTGAATTATTTTTAATTGCACAATATTAAACGGGCCTCCGTGCTCATTGTGTCCAATTCTGTTTGCCGGTACTTGAAAGATATACTCGAAAAAGGCTAGGCCCCAACTCAATAGAATCAGTCCGAATATTCCCCATTTTAATAATGGATTGCTTTTTTGAATGTACAAGTGTCCGTACCACGCAAGGGTCATAAATGTGTTAGAAATAATCAATAATAGTATAGATATAGAACCTTTCACGGGTAACATGGATGTGTGTTGTTAAGGCAGAAAAATGTCCTCTTTTCTTTTTGGACGAAGAGTCCCAAACCATGAAAATCCTTTTAGTCTCAACTCCTTTCCTTTGAGTTTATCAACAGGATAGAGAGTTGCGTCTGGTTTTTTAAGGAATGAAATGGTTCTTACCTCGTTGCTATCAATGTAAATAATCATATCGGAACATTCGGCCTTATTTATTCCTATGTATTTTCCTTTTTCATCGCGTGCATAATAGAATGATTGGCCATTTCCGAAAACATCTACTTTTTTGAGGCTGCTATTAACAAAATGACCAACAATATTCCTTCCCTTTATTTGATTGTAATTAAGGCTATCTTCTTCTGAAATGATAAATGCTGATTGATTGAGAAATAGAGTTTTGAGTTCTTCGTTGGCCAGTTGAATTCTAACAGTATCGCCGGTTAATTGATTTTCTTCGTTCCAAAGTACCGGGAATCCGTAAAGCCTCATAGTGCTGTCTTTTTCTGAATATACCAAGGAGTCACATTTCCCTTGAAAATCAGATTTGAAAAACTTAGCTTTTTTGTAGGCGAATAAAGTTCTTACCTTGTTTACCGTATCGGTAATCGACTTTAATGTGTCTGCTGCAAGAAATAAGGTGTCTTTTCCAAAGGTTTTTTCCATGGAGGCCTTCTCTGTAATCACCATTGTTTCCTGAGGCTCGAGGTAATCTGCGAGATTCCCCTTCAGAATTACTGAATTAGCCGAATCTGTTATGATAACATTTTTGCGCGCAATGCCTTTACCGGATTTTCGGTCATATTGCAGATTTTCGCCTCTTATTGTTCTTCCTTTTGAAGCGATAAATGCATTACGCCCAAATTCTGAGTAATCTGTGCGGGTGTTATAAAATCCGTTTTCACAGTAAATGGTATTTTCCTCAGATTTAATGGTAGTTGGACCAATGAAATATGCTATGTCTGTGTTTGTCTGGTAGTTCAGCGTATCGCCGGTCATTACGTAATCCGGATTTTTAAGTATTACCTTATTTCTAAAGTAGAACATTCTACTAGCTGATCTGTATTGCCCAAAAACACTGGTGAGTTCGTTGTTTTCCCTGTTGCTGATAATCTTTCCACCGGTGGTATATGTGGCAATTTTGTTTTTTAAATCATACTTTAAGGCGTTGGTAGTAAGTTTACTACCGGGGTCGGTGAGTTTAACATTTCCTAATAAATCGGCAATTCGCTCTGCACCGTTATATTTAAGATTGTTGGCTGTAACTGTAACGCTGTCTCCTACAATTCTCACATTAGAAAAGGCTTCCATCCTGTTGCTTCCTTCATAGAAATAAGCGCTATCACAATACAGGTATGTCCCATCATGTTCAAACACCACATCTCCAATCAATCTGCGTGCATCCGGAATACGCTCATTGAATTCGAGAGCATTAGCGTTTACAATTCGTATTTTGCGTTCATCCTGAGCCCAGCCTTTGCGAGCGGTCATCCCCAGTATAAGGAATAGAATGGCCAGAGTGCTTTGGAGTTGACGCGACATTGTGGCAAAAATAGCATAGAATTCAGTGTTCAGGTTTCTTTTCATAGCAATCTTACTTTTCGGAGATATACTTTAGCTTTACACTCGTTTTTCGTTATGGGTATCTCTATTTTACGCACTCCACAATCGCGCCTTCAGCAGGTTGACTTTAATCATTTGCCTTTTGGACGTATTTTCTCTGATCACATGTTTCAGGCTGATTATGAAGGTGGATCATGGGTTAACCCAAGAGTATTACCGTACGGTCCTCTGTCCATGATGCCATCAACTGCAGTTATCCACTACGGGCAATCGGTTTTTGAGGGCATGAAGGTGTATCGAGCCAAGTCGGGAGAATTGCTGCTTTTTAGGCCTGAGGAGAATTTTAAGCGGATGCAGAATTCCTCTGTTCGGCTATGCATGCCCTTGGTGCCCCGAGAAATATTTATGGATGGCCTTCTGGCGTTGTTAAAGCTTGATGCTGATTGGGTTCCATCGGGCGATGGGAAGTCGTTATACATTAGGCCGGTGTATTTTGCCACAGATCCTGTAATTGGAGTTCATCCGTCGGATCTTTACACCTTCTTAATTATGACGAGCCCTACCGGGCCTTATTACACCTCTGAGTTGAAGGTTCGCATTGAAAAAACCTATTCGCGTGCGAGTCGAAGTGGAACTGGTTATGCTAAAGCAGCCGGAAATTATGCAGGAGCGCTTTACCCGACACAGTTGGCTCAACAAGCGGGTTATAATCAGGTGATTTGGACAGATGCCGCAACCAACACGAAGGTAGAAGAAAGTGGAACAATGAATCTCATGTTTGTCATTGATGGCGTTTTGGTGACACCTTCATTAAGTCCTTCGAAATTGGCTGGTATCACACGCGACAGCGTAATTGAACTGGCCCGCTATTGGGGCTTTCCCGTTCAGGAGCGTGATGTTTTTGTTACAGAGGTTGTTGATGGTTTACGCAGTGGAAAACTAACAGAGGCGTTTGGGACTGGAACCGCGGCCAATATTGCTCCCATTAGCCTTATTTGTCATGAAGGAGAAGACTTCAGAATACCAGCACCAACAGCAGACTCATTCTCGATGAAGGCTTTAACCTTCCTCGATGCGCTCAAACGTGGTGAGGTGGATGACCCTTTTGGATGGGTTATCCGACTTTAAATCTCTCCCGTAAAATTGTTTGATCTCTGTCAGGACCTACGGAAACAACCGTTATTGGAACTTCCAACTCTTGTTCCAGGAATTCGATATAACGCTTGAGGCTTTCAGGTAACTGAGAATCTTCCTTTAATCCGGTGAGGTCTTCGTTCCAGCCTTCCATTTCTGTGTAGACCGGGGTAACGAATTCCGGATGAATGTCGAACGGTAGATTTTTGCTAAGGCCATCTTCGGTTTGATATGCGGTGCATACCTGAATTGTTTTGAACCCTGAAAGGACATCAGACTTGGTCATAATTAGCTGTGTTACCCCGTTGAGCATGATTGAGTAACGCAAAGCAGGAAGATCAATCCACCCACAACGGCGAGGCCGACCTGTAGTGGCGCCAAATTCTCTTCCAATTCGACGGATTTCTTCTCCGGTTTCATTGTCGAGTTCTGTTGGGAATGGTCCGCTTCCGACTCGTGTGCAGTAGGCTTTGAAAATGCCGTATACTTCGCCAATCGACGATGGGGCTACGCCAAGACCTGTGCAAGCTCCGGCGCTAATTGTATTTGAGGAAGTTACATAAGGATAGGAACCGAAGTCGATGTCGAGTAAAGAACCTTGGGCACCTTCGGCGAGGATTTTTTCGCCAGCCTTGCGCAAATTATCGATATAGTGTTCGCTATCAATATGTTTGAACTTGCGTAGGTTCTCAATTCCCAGGAAGAAATCCTCTTCCATTTCTTTGAGATTGTATTCGAAACCATAATGGCCGAGCATTTCTTCGTGCTTCTTCACCAGAAAGCGATAGCGGTCCATAAAATCAGCACGGTTAATATCGCCGACTCTTAATCCATTACGACCGGTTTTATCCATGTATGTAGGTCCAATACCCTTCAGCGTTGAGCCAATTTTTGCCTGACCTTTAGCCGCTTCAGAGGCCATATCCAGCAAGCGGTGGCTGGGCAAAATCAGATGGGCTTTTTTGGAGAGGAGTAATCGTGAGAATACATCAACCGATTTTGCTAATAAGGCATTGGTTTCCTTGAGGAAAACAACCGGGTCGATGACCACGCCATTTCCAACAATATTGATTGTGCCCTCGTGAAAAATTCCGGAAGGGATGGTATGTAAAACGTGTTTAGTACCATTAAACTCCAGGCTATGCCCAGCATTGGGGCCGCCTTGAAACCGGGCGATTGCCCTGTAATGAGGGGTAAGTACGTCAACGATTTTTCCTTTTCCTTCGTCGCCCCACTGGAGCCCGAGGAGAACGTCAATGGCCATTTTCCGATTTATGTTTTGAGGTTGAATGTCGTAAGTCTTCAAAGAGCTTTTCAGCCTGCTCGGTGTTTTGCACTTTGGCAAATACCTGATCGAGGCGAGTCATCACAAGCAATTTGTTCAATTTTGAATTGGTTCCGGCAATTGCCACGTCGCCGCCGGCTTTTCTGGCTCTGGCCAAAATACCTAAAACAACTGCTAATCCTGAACTATTGAGGTATTCGAGTGCGGAGAAGTCGAGGAGAAAGTAGTGGTTCCCTTCCTCTATCGAATCCTCGACATCTTCTAATAAAGTTGTTGCCTGTTGTTTATCGAGCAAAGACCCCTGCAGGTTTAACTGCAAAAAATTTGAATGTGCGATTAAATCAAAAGAAAAAGTTGTCATTCTTCATTTAATTTGTTCTCGCAGGAACCATTGGTGTTCAGCTTGTTGCATTTGCCATAAAAGGTGAGTGAGTGGCTTTTTATGCTAAAGTTGAGGAGGTCACCGGCCATTTTTTGAATTTGCTGAATTCGTGGATCACAGAACTCAAATACTTTTTCGCAGTCGGAACAAATCAGGTGGTCATGTTGCCTGTACTTGTATGATTTTTCAAATTGCGCCTGATTTTTACCGAATTGGTGTCTAGTAACCAGATTGCAGGTAAGAAGCAGTTCAATGGTATTGTATAGAGTTGCTCGACTGACCCTATATTTTTTGTTTTTCATATACACATAGAGCGACTCGATATCGAAGTGCCCGCTGTGCGAATAGATTTCATCAAGTATGGCGAACCTTTCCGGAGTTTTCCGGTGGCCATTTTGCTCGAGGTAATCTGAAAAAATTTGCTTTACCGTGTCTTTGGTTTCCTGATCAGACATCCAGTTCGATTGAGCGGTAAAAGTAATACATTCTCTTCTTTAGCGAAACTAATGTTTCAATATATTGAAAATGAGCGCTCAAGAATTGCTGCCTTTAGTTTGAGTCCACTCTCAATACAGAAGTAACGCCTTTTACCTGTTTGATTTTGCTCATCAGGTCGGTGAGGTGATGGGTGTCGTGCACAAAAACCATAATGTTTCCTTCGAATACTCCATCGAGCGAGTCGAAGCTTATGGAGCGCATATTCACATTGAGTTCGTTGGAGATGATTCGCGTGATGTTGTTAACGATACCTACATCATCAATCCCATTGACACGAATTCCGGCCATAAATGCCAGTTGGTGTTGGTTCATCCAACGGGCTTTTACGATGCGGTATGCATAGTTCGACATGAGGCTGATGGCATTGGGGCAATTGGTTTTGTGAATCTTTATTCCTTCATTGATGGTCACAAAACCGAATACCTCATCTCCTGGAATTGGCGTGCAGCATGGGGCGAGTTTATAATCAATCTTCTCCATGTCTTCGCCGATAACCAACATATCGCTTTTGCCTCGAATTTCTTTTACGATGTTTTCGAGTGTTGCAGGCGAAGCATCGTTTCCTGAGCTTCTGGTGAATTTATTGCGCAGCATTTTGTACCAGCTTTCGCTTTTTTCGCCGCGTGCAATTTTGGCTAGGTTTTCCAGTTTGATGACCTCCTCACCAATTCCGAAATACAGGTCGAGAGCACTATTTACTTTAAAGTGACGTATAAGATTATTTACAACGGTTGTATCGAGATTGATTTTTAGGGCTTTTAATTTCTTTTCAAGAATTTCTTTACCGGCATCGGCTACAGCTCTTTTTTCCTCTTTGAGGGCTGATTTGATTTTACTCCTTGCCTTAGCTGTTACCACAAAATTCAACCAGTCTTCTTTGGGTTTTTGCTTAACCGAAGAAAGAATTTCAATTTGGTCTCCGCTCTTTAATTTATGGGAAAGTGGAACTAATTTATTGTTCACTTTGGCTCCGATACAGGCCATTCCAACCTCAGAGTGTATATCGAAAGCAAAATCAAGTGCAGAGGATCCGGCGGGAAGCGTTTTTAACTCTCCTTTCGGGGTGAAAACAAAAATTTCTTCTGAAAATAAATTCAGTTTGAAATCATTAATAAATTCCAATGCGTTATAATCTGAATTTTCCATCATTTCCCTGATTCTTCCTAACCAGTCATCAATGGAGCTTTCGTAATCGTTTTTCTCTTTGTACTTCCAGTGTGCTGCATAGCCTTTCTCAGCTATTTCATCCATTCTGCGTGAACGGATTTGAACTTCAACCCATTTACCGGTTGGCGACATCACTGTGGTGTGCAGAGATTCATAGCCATTTGCCCTGGGTGTAGAAATCCAATCGCGAAGACGATCAGGGTTGGGTTGATAAATATCGGTGATCAAGGAATACACCCGCCAACAATCGGCCTTTTCGGTTTCAGGAGGGGAGTCGATAATAATTCGTATAGCGAAGATGTCGAAGATTTCTTCAAAGGGAATTCCCTTACCCTTAATTTTGTTGAAGATGGAGTAAATAGATTTGGGTCTTCCTTTGATGTCGAATTTAATACCCGTATGCATTAAACTACTGCGAATGGGATAAATAAATCGTGAAATGAAGCGTCTGCGCACCTCATCTGTATTTTTAAGTTTAGTGGTTATTTCTTCGTAAACATCGGGTTGAGTGTATTTCAGCCCAAGGTCTTCCATTTCGGTTTTTATGTTGTACAGACCTAATCTATGTGCTAGTGGCGCATATAAGAAAAGTGTTTCGGACGCGATTTTAAGTTGTTTATCCCTGGCCATGCTTTCCAGGGTTCGCATGTTATGTAGTCTGTCGGCCAATTTTATGAGAATAACGCGAACGTCATCACTCAGGGTTAACAGTACTTTTCTGAAGTTTTCGGCTTGAATAGAGGAACTCTGATCGAAAACGTTTTCGATTTTCGTGAGTCCGTCGATAATCTTCGCCTCTGTTTCTCCGAACATTGTTCGGATATCGTTCAGTGTAACATCGGTATCTTCAACGGTGTCATGTAAAAGAGCACAAATAACACCTGTTGCCCTTAGTCCAATCTCGCTCGATACAATTTGCGCAACTGCAATCGGGTGATATATGTAGGGTTCGCCCGATTTTCTGCGCATGTCTTTATGCGCATCAAGGGCAAGGTTGAATGCTTTTCGAATGAGTAGCTTTTCTTGCTTGTCGATTTTTTCCCCCAAAGATCTAAGAAGGGCACCATAACGTTTCAGGATTTCCTTCTTTTCGGCTTCTAAATCAATGACAACTTTCGTAGACATAAGCAAGCTTGAAATGAAGCTAGAAAGGTACAATGTCGTTTCGAATTATTCTACATCATTTCCCTTGAAAATTCTATTTTCTCAATCTGATTCCTCTAACCTTTGACATTCAAAGGTTTTCGTTTAAAGTTAGGCTTGATTTTTATCTTTCAGATATTGGTAAATATCCATCTGTGCCCTTCTTTTTTCTGCGGCTTTAGACTTGCGGTAAGCGTTGTTTTGAATTTTGTTGATTGTCCTTGCTTTGCTGTTATCTTTCCATTGCAAATTCATCAAATGAATCATTTCATTTCGTAAATCTTCCTGATAGATCGGAAAGCCTACTTCAAAACGACGGCTGAGGTTCCTTTCCATCCAGTCGGCGCTTGATAGAAAGACTTTAGGATTGCCGTCGTTTCCAAAAATGAGCACTCTTGAATGCTCAAGAAAACGATCAACGATACTAATCACTTTTACATTCTCGCTGAGGTCTTTTACACCAGGAATTAGGCAGCAGATACCGCGAATGATGAGTTTAACTTCAACTCCCTCTTGGCTTGCTTCGTAGAGTTTTTCAATAATAGCTCTGTCTTGAAGGCTATTTAATTTCAGGAATAAAAATGCTTTTTTACCTTTTAAGGCATTCTTTATTTCCTGATCGATGAGAGAGAAAAGGTCGTGGCGCATGTGATCAGGTGCCACGAGCAGATGGGTGAATTCTCTTTTAATTCGTGTATCGTTTAAAATGTCGAAAACCGACGAAACTTCTCTACCAATGTACTTGTCGCGGGTTAGCAGTGCACTGTCGCTGTAAAGCTTTGCTGTATTTTCATTGAAATTACCTGTTCCTAAGTAACTGTAACGGCGAAGTTTATCTTGTTCAATTCTCTCAACGAGAATCATTTTTGCATGAACCTTCAGAATTGGAAAACTATACAAGACTCTTGCCCCTGCATCTTCGAGTGCACGTGCATATTGAATATTTGATTCTTCGTCGAAGCGTGCCTTTAATTCCATAAACACGGTAACTTGTTTACCACTTTCTATAGCATTGAGTAAGGCTTGAATCACTTTAGAATTCGAAGCTGCTCTGTAGAGGGTCATTTTGATAGCCCTAACATTTGAATCCAACGCAGCTTCGTCTAGTAAACGAATTACATAATCGAAGCTGTGATAAGGGAAATGCAAGAGATAGTCTCGTTTTGAAATGGCCTCAAAAATGCTTTTCTCGGAGTCAAGTTCCGGAATGTTTAATGGTATTATTGGCTCATAGTATAAGTCTTTCCGGTTGAAGTTCGGGAAAGTCATTAATTCGGAAAAATTATGATAACGTCCACCGGGTTGGAGGTCGGTCTTTCCAATTCTGAATATTTTCCTTAAGTGCCGTAGGAAATCCTCAGGCATGTTGCTGTCGTACAGTAATCGTGTAGGTGTTCCTTTTTGCCTGTTGTGTAAACCCCTTTTAATTTTTTTCAATAAGCTTCCGGTAAATTCATCTTCCAAAACCAGTTCAGCATCTCTTGTTACTTTGATGCTGTATGCTTCCAGCCACTCGTATTCTGGGAAAACGTCTTTCAGGCAAAGTCTGATCACATCGCCCAAAATGAGTACATAGTGAATTCCTTTCTCTTCCGGTAGAACGAGGAACCGGCTGATTTTTCTTGAGGGAATTTCTGTAATGGCGTACTCGAAAGTTTTTGGGCCTGGTTTGTCGTAATCACAGAGTTTTACGGCGAGATATATCGATTTCTCATCGAGTTGAGGAGGCTCTTTGTTTTCCTGAATTAAGGTTGGTTTAAGGAGTGGAAAAACCTTGTCGAAAAAATAACTTCTTACAAATTCCTTTTGAGATCTGGTGAGTGTTTTTTCGTTAATAATACGGATTTTGTTTTCTTCTAATTCCTTATGGATTTCGTTCCAAAAGATGCGGTTAAACTCTAATTGGTGTTTTTGTACCGTTTGATTTATTTTTTTTAAAACTTCTCTTGGGTTTTCTTTGAGAACCTTTTTTGTTTTAATACTCAATAAATTTAGGCGTTTCCATTCTGCAACCCTAATTCTGTAAAATTCATCAAGGTTTGAGGAAAAGATGGCCAAAAATTTCATTCGCTCATAAAGTGGAACTGAGGGGTCTTTTGCCTCCTGCAACACTCTTTGATTGAAGGCCAGCCAGCTTAAGTCGCGGTTGAAAAAACGTTTCGGCATAGTATTATAAGTTTCTCGGGAACATTAATTCGTAACGAATTGCTGCACCTTGTTTAACCTCTTTCCATTGTGTGGTTTCAAGTTTTAAGATGGCCACAGCGCAGGTTGGAAAATCCTCCGGTAGTTTTAGGGTTAAATAATAGCACAATTCATGCATTCCCGGATTGTGTCCAACAAGCATAATTGTGTTCATATCATTGGGGAGTTGACGAATTAGTTCTACAAGCTGATTGGTTGAGGCTTCATAGATGGCCGATTCGCAGCGAATGCTTCTTAGGTCATAAGCCAGTTCACGAGCAATTCTTCTGGCTGTTGAAATCGCTCTGAAGGCTGGACTGCTGACGATGAGATCGGGTGAAATCCCTTTCTCATAAAGCTTCTGACCCATGAAAGGAGCATCTTTTAAACCTCTCTCATTCAGTGGTCTTTCGAAATCTTCGAGTTGCTCATCAGCCCAACTCGATTTTGCATGTCTTACTAAAATTATTGTCTTCTTCTCCATATTACACAGTCGTTTGCAAGTTTAGAGAAAAATTAACGTAAATAAACCGGAATGTTAAAATTTAACATTGGGGAATTTTTCTCCTATTTTATAAGGATTTACAGTTTGTTTCCCTTCATTCAGTTTGAGAATGCCTCTCTATTTTGTTATCGTACAGAGGTGTTTTCAACTGAATTTATAGGCAATTCTTATTTGTTTTTCAAACCAATTGCAGTGAAGCTCGTTTTTGAAGCCTGTGTGAGAAATTCGATAATTTGAGATTTGATGATTTCTGATGGAAGGTTCACGTTGTTGATTATGATGGCGAATGCCTGAGGTGAATTATCAGCATCCATAAAGTATCCGCTGTATGCCCTCACATTCGCCATACTTCCGCTTTTTACTCGCATTCCTTCGATTTTCGGAAGGTTTCTTACTGTACCTTCTTTTCCTGATTGCGGAATGACATTGAAAAATGTCGAAAAAGCCAGACTGTCTGTACTTAACCTATACAACAATTGAGTTTGATTTTTAGTACTTAGTAGGTTGTTTCTTGATAGTCCTGAGCCATCCACAAACAAGGCGTCTGAAAATTGATTCCCCCACCTGGCCTTTAACCATTCGCCGATTTGCTTACCCGATGGATATTCTTCTGATTTGTAATCGCTTGTTAATTTAGATAAGGTTTCTGCAAATAGATTGTTCGATTGGAATTCTATTTCTTTTACCATATTCTCTATTGTTGGCGATTTTATTGATGTTAATGAATCTGTTTTCCATTCTGCCGTATTTTCAAATCGAATTTCTCCATGAATTTCAATTCCTTTTTCTAATAAATATTGCTTTAATTCTTCCGCAAAAATGAGTGGTGGATTGGGCAAAGAGCCTCTTTCAGTAATTGAGCTACCTGCAATTAATTCTCCTTTTGCCAGTATTTCTCTTTCGAATGGACCTCCATAAAAATAAATCTCCTTAGGATTGCCTTTCACTACTTTAACCTGAGGGTTTATTTTCAGTTGTTTTGCCCAAGAGGAAATTGAATCGATTACTGCGGCAGGTTCTGTCTCAGACTTCACTGAAAATCTTACGGTGTATTCGTTATTCCGCCAGTTTAACCCCCATGTTCCTGCGCCATAATAACTTCCAATGTCTTCCCAAATAAATTTCCGGGGTATTACTGTATGGTCATAAGGAAGAACATGAGGATCAATGATCAAATCGCCATGAATACTTTCTATTTCCTTACGTAGGAGTGCATTGGTTATTTGGCTCAGCACACTGTCGGCGTTTATTGAGCCAGCCAATCCACTGCCTAAGGATGGGTCTCCTGCGCCTTTAATAATCAAGTCACCTTTGAGTTTACTTCTTCTAATTTCTCCGGTTAAGGATACTTTTGTTTCCAATACAGTGCTTTTTCCCAGTCGATCTAAAATCATTGCCCCTGTAAATAATTTGAGCGTTGATGCTGGAATCAGTCTTTTTTCCGACTGAAATGATTCCACTTCAATACCTGTTTTCAAGTCGACAATTGACCAGGAAACCTGTCCCTTTTGGTACTCGGGATTTTCCTTAAAAATATGTGTAATGTTCTCCCATGCATTGGCCTGACCAAACGCCATGGTTTCTAACATTAGAAAACAGACAATCAGCGCGATGGTGAGACTTTTCCTTTTCATGAACATGGCATCAAAAATAACTTTTTAATCAGCCCGTTAGAATGCGTTGTTTCCCAGTGTATTTTTGTTATATGGCGGGCAATACCTTCGGGCAAATTTTTAGGTTAACCAGTTTTGGAGAATCTCACGGGCCGGCAATTGGCGGAGTGATTGATGGTTGCATACCAGGCTTTAGGTTAGATGTTGATGCCATCCAACGGCAGTTGCAACGCAGAAAACCTGGGCAAAGTGCGCTGTCGACTGCCCGGAAAGAAGAGGATTTGTTGGAATGGCTTTCCGGAATTTTTGAAGGTTTAACCCTCGGCTCACCAATTGCCTTTTTGATTCGTAATCAAGACGCACGTTCCTCTGATTATGAAGCGATTAAAGACGTATTTCGGCCTTCTCATGCTGACTACAGTTACGTAGCTCGTTATGGTTTGAGAGATTATCGGGGCGGCGGGCGCGCTTCGGCGCGAGAGACGATTGCAAGGGTTGTTGCCGGTAGCGTGGCTGAACAAATTTTGGCCACAGCGGGAGTTCGTATTGTTGCATGGGTTAGTCAGATCGGTCCTGTAATAATGCCTCAAAATGATAGGTTTTGGTCACGCGAGGAGGTTGATCAAAGCATAGTGCGCTGTCCCGATTTACAGATTTCGTCGGCCATGGAGGGGTATCTGCAACAGTTGATTGAAGAGGGAGATACTACGGGAGGGATAATTTCTTGTTTTGTTTCGGGGGTTCCGGCTGGTTGGGGCGAGCCGGTATTCGATAAATTGCATGCTGATCTGGGTAAGGCAATGTTAAGTATTAATGCGGTGAAAGGTTTTTCGATTGGTTCAGGATTTTCATCCGTTTCGATGAAGGGTTCTGAGCACAATGATCTTTTTGAAAACAAAGGTGGGCGTACGATCACCAGCACAAATCACTCGGGAGGAATTCAGGGAGGAATCAGCAACGGCGAGGTGATTCGTTTTGAAGTAGCCTTCAAGCCGGTGGCTTCCATAAAAAAGTCTCAGAACACCATCGACGAGGGCGGAAATTCACGCGAGATTTCGGTTCAAGGCCGGCACGACCCATGCGTTGTGCCTCGTGCGGTTCCTATCGTTGAGGCTATGGCCGCGATGGTTTTGCTAGATCATGCCTTGCGTACACAAACACTAAAGCTAAATTCATAAATTGACTATGAAAAAGTGGATAAAAATTACCGTAGTAATTGTTGGTTTTCTCTTGTTGCTGATGATTATTTTGCCTTTTATTTTTAAAGGAAAGATCGTCTCAACGATTCAGGAACAGGCCAATGCTAATCTCAATGCCAAGCTTCACTTCAGTGATGTAGGCTTGGATTTGTTTCGGTCATTTCCGAATTTTAGTTTGCGTCTGGACGATTTTTCCATTGAAGGTCAGGGTGATTTCAAAGGCGATACCCTCATTAAAGCCAATCAGATCGGATTTACACTTGATTTAATGAGTGTTTTTAAGGGCTCTGAAATTGGTATTCGCAATATTTCCTTGAAAAGTCCCAAGGTTTTTTTAAAAGTAAACCCGGATGGAAAGGCCAATTGGGATATTACTAAGCCAGCACCAACGGTTGAGCCGCAAAAGCCCGCTGAGCCATCTAATTTTAAAATTACACTGAAACAGTATTCAATTACCGATGCTCAGGTAGAGTACCTCGATGAGACACTCAATTTTTCTACAAAGCTTCAGGGCTTAAACCATAGTGGATCGGGCGATTTTACAGCAGACCGTACTACCTTAAAGACGCAGACTACTATTGACTCCATGGATTTGAGTTTTGATGGAATTCAGTATTTGCGCAAGGTAAACGTGGCGTATAACGCAGATTTCGATTTGGATTTAAAAAATAGCATTTATGCATTTTTGGAGAATGCGCTCCGTTTGAATGATCTTGAGTTAAAATTTAGTGGTAAAGTCATGATGCCATCGAACGATATTGGTTTTGACTTGCGTTGGGAGGCATTGAAGAATGAAGTGAAAAATTTTATTTCATTGGTTCCAGGTGCATTTACACAGGATTTTAAAAATGTAAAGTCGACTGGAAAGCTTGCCTTAAACGGGTTTTTAAAGGGCGTTTATAATGAGAAGACCATGCCCGGATTCGGACTCAATTTGCTGATTGAAAACGGATCGATACAATATCCGTCTTTGCCTAAAAAAATCAGCAATATTCAAACCGATTTGCGAGTACTGTGCAACAATGGAATTCCGGACGCGACCACCATTGATTTACGAAAGCTGCATTTAGATTTCGGGCCGTTTCCTTTTGATATGAAGGCTTTTGTGAAGACTCCGGTTTCAGATCCTGACATGGACATTGCCGTTAAGACCAATATGAACTTAGCTTCCATTAAAGAATTTGTTCCTCTGGAAGCTAAAACTGCACTCAGCGGAATGTTGAATGCTGACGCGAGTTTTAAGGGAAAATTGTCGTCGATAGAGCGTGAGAAATATGCTGAGTTTGAAGCGCGTGGAAATGCGCTGTTAAGCAGTTTTCTGTATCAATCTCCCGATCTTCCGCAGGATGTAAAGATTGCCAGGGCGGCTATGAATTTTAATCCTCAGTTTGTAGAGTTAACTGAGCTCAATCTCACTACCGGCAAAAGCGATATTCAGGCGAGCGGAAAGTTGAGTAATTATCTGGCTTATGTATTTAATGATGAATTAATTCGTGGAGAATTAACACTCAATTCTAATTATTTGGATCTTAATCCATTTATGGTTTCTGATTCCGCATCGAGCACTGCTTCGGCAGCACCGCCGGCGGGTACTGATGTGGCCGGTTACATTCGGGTTCCAGCGAATATCGATTTCAAGCTTAACTCGAAAATCAACAAGCTTATTTACGATAACATGCAGTTGAGCAATGTGATTGGAACGCTGCTGGTGCGCGACGAGACGGTTGACCTAAACGGCTTGAGTATGCAAACTTTGGGTGGAACCATTGCCATGTCGGGGCTTTATGATACACGCGATGCGAATGGTCCGGCGGTAGACTTTATGCTCAACATGCAGAATCTCGATGTTCGTCAGTGCGCCACTACTTTTAACACTGTAAAACAACTTGCGCCTGTAGCCCAACACGCAACCGGAACCATTTCGGTGAAGGATTTCCATTTTGCCTGCAAGTCAGATAAAGCCTTTAACCCGATTTTGAAAACGGTGAATGGTGGAGGTCGCTTGATCACATCGGTCATTGAAATAGAAGGTTTTGAGATGGTGAAGCGTACCGCTGAAGCCTTGAAACTAGATAAGCTGAAGAAGTGGAAGTTGGAGCAGATCAATGCGGGTTTTGTGATTACCGATGGAACCGTAACGCTTGAACCATTCGATACCAAATTGGCCGGTTATCCGGCGAGGATTGGAGGGAAAACCGGTCTGGATCAGAGTATTGATTATGCGGTGAATGTAGAAATACCAAGGGCCGAATTTGGCGGTGCTGCGAACTCGGTGTTAAATGGAATGGTTGCAAAGGCTAACTCGGCCGGATTTAAGGGCTCTATCGGCGATAAAGTGCCTGTTGCGGTTCGCGTTCGTGGAACATTCAAGGATCCTAAGGTGACAACCGATATTCGCCAGCAAGCGAATGATGTGATGAATGACTTGAAAAAACAGGCTGAGGAGAAGGCTCGTGAAGAGCTGGAGAAACGGACGAAAGAGTTGGAAGACCGGGCTAATGCCGAAAAAGATCGATTGAAAAAAGAGGCAGAGGAGAAATTAAAGAAGGAGCAGGAGCGTTTGAAGTCTGAAGCCGATAAAGCGAAATCAGAAGCTGAGCGTAGGGCCAGGGAAGAAGCGGAGAAGGCCAAGCGTAAAGCGGAGGAGGAAGCCAAGAAGGGATTGAACAACCTTTTAAAACGTAAATGACAGCAGTTAGGCTGATCTTGTTTTTTGTTGGTTTTTTCCTGCTTCGGTTCAGTGCCGAAGCTCAGGATAAAGAGGAGTTATGCCCGCTTTCAGAAAACAAGAAAGCCCGAAAGCTCTATGAAAAAGCCCTCGACATTGCCCGAACCGATAAAAATGAAGCGAGGGCGATGTTGAAGGAGGCCGTTGAAATTGACCCTGACTTTGCCCGCGCCAATTGGGTTTTGGCCGATATGCTCTACAAGCAGAAAAGGCCGCTGGAGGCGAAAGTGTATTTAGAAACGGTAACGCGTATTTGCCCTGAATGGGAACCCATTGCTTTTTATCGTTTAGGCCTCATTTATTTCGAAGAGAAGAAGTGGAAAGAGGCTTCGCAGGTGCTTCAGCAGTTTGTAGACAGTAAGTCGAGGAAAGAGGCGGAGAAAAGCGAGTCGCGGGAGTTAATTACGGCTTGCCGGTTTTACCTGGACGGCTATGCCAATCCGGTTCCGTTTAACCCATCGACGCTTGACGCGATTTGCACCGAGGCCGATGAGTATTTACCAATCATTACGCCCGACCAGGAGTTTGCCTATTTTACCCGAAGCACATTTATTGAAGACAAATTTACCGGTGGCATCAATACCGAGAAAAAACGTCAGGAAAGGTTTTGTTTGAGCAGTGTTGTGGGCTCCAATTCATTTACCAAAGGGGAGCCCATGCCGGCACCATTTAACAGTAATAACAATGAAGGGGGCGCATCGCTAAGTGCAGATAACAGGCTGATGTTTTTTACCATTTGTCGTAACGAAGGCGGTGAAGGGCTCAACTGCGATTTGTATTTCAGTGTGAATTCGGGAGGGAAATGGTCGGAAATTAAGAATGCAGGTCCGACCATTAACGGGAAGACCTCCTGGGAGTCGCAACCGAGCCTTTCGAGTGATGGCCGCACCTTGTATTTTGCCTCTAACCGCGAAGGCGGGAAAGGAGGAATTGACATTTGGAAGAGCACGCGTGATGCAAAGGGCAATTGGGCGGTACCGGAGAATTTGGGCCCGGATATCAATACCACGGGCAATGAAAAGTCGCCGTTTTTCCATTCGGATGGCCAAACCTTGTATTTTTCTTCAACGGGCCATGTGGGGTTTGGTGGCTA
>CANHCM010000026.1 GCA_947459155.1 Bacteroidota bacterium
CACGCCCAGTTTGGCTGGGGTGGAGGCATGGAGCACCAAACGATGAGCTTTATGGCCGATTTGGGGCCCTGGCTCACCTCGCATGAGTTGGCCCACCAGTGGTTTGGGAATCTGGTTACCTGCCACAGCTGGACCGACATCTGGCTCAATGAAGGGTTTGCGACCTGGACGACAGGATTGTTTTTTGAGCGCTTCAATCCATTGCAGTTTTACTATTGGAAGCGAAACAACATACAGGAGATTATTGCTCAACCTGATGGTTCTGTGTTGGTGGATGACACCACGTTGGTTTCGCGGATTTTCAATGGTCGCCTGAGCTATTACAAAGGGGCGATGGTTTTGCACATGCTTAGAAAATGGGTAGGGGAGGAGGTTTTTTGGATGGCCTGCCGGAATTATTTGAATGATCCGGCCTTGCGCTTCGGTTTTTCTACAACCGATCAATTCAGGGCGCATGTGGAGGCCGTTTATGGTGGGTCCTTACAGTCGTTTTTTGAGGCCTGGATTGAAGCCGAGGGGCATCCAAAGGTTTTGGTCGAGTGGCGGAATGAGGACTCATCGGTTCGGTTTAGGCTTCGCCAGCGGCCTTCGGCTGAGAATGCTGTGGTGTTTCTGGTAAGGTTAAAAATTCAAGTAAAGGGCAATCAATTCGCAAAAGACACGATAATATTCTTTAATTCCGAGAGTGCTGAGTTTAGCTTGAATACGGCTTCCATTGTCGATTCTGTGGTGCTGGATCCGGAGTCGGACGTAGTTGCTGATTTTGAATTAGGCCGGCTTCCGGCTGAGTTTTCGGGGCAAACCCTGTATCCTAATCCTTCTCGCGACGAAATGCTTTGGTATGACGTTTCGTTCCCTTTGCAGCCTGTTTTGGTCAAGGTTTACGATTTAAGCGGACGAGAATTGCCGGTGGACGTCCCGGTTATTTTTGAGAATGGCCGGCTTGGGTTTAAGGTTTCTAGTCTTGCTAATGGCTTGTATATGATGCATTTAAGCATGGGAGGTCAGAGCATTACCCTGCCATTTGTACGGGTAGTATTTTAACCTGTATAGAGATTTTTTCCCACTTTTTTTTGATGTAAGAAAATTCGTACTTTTGCTTCCTGAAGTGAATGACCAACTTTAGGAGATGAATGATTTTGTTCTTGCATGTGCTTGTAAATCAATGTGAAATTGTTGTTAACTTAGTTCTGGATTTGCAGGTACAAGATTGGCAGTTTTGCAAAAGTGTATGTTATAAATGTAATTAATTCGTAAATAATTATCAAAATGGCAAAAACTCTTACTCTACGCGCACTGTTATTGATAACCTTCAAAACAAAGTCGCGTTTAAGGTCAACGGTTAATCTTATTGAATGTATAAAGATGTACACTCCTAAAAATTTCTTCGCCAACAGTCCGCCCACGGTGGACTTAACGCCTGTGTATTCCTCTCCGACTTGTCGAAGGTCGCGGGATGGATTACTGCTTTTTACCTCTGTAAACAATCACACCATGAATACATTTTTATTCAATCAAAAATGGATCGGTCGCAGCCTGATGCTACTGCTCCTCATGTTGTTTGGATTAACCAGGGCCGACGCTCAGGTGGTTAACTACACCTCGACAGGTGCCACTTGGACGAGTGCAAACTTTTCGCCCAATGGACTACCCGATGCCGACGATAATGTGACCATTAACTCGGCTATGGTAGCACCGGCATCGGCAGTTAGTGTTGGAAGTCTGACTATCAACAACGGTTTTTCCTTAACAATTGCCGGCGGCAACTTCACGGTGAATGGAGCAACGCAGGTGAATGGAACCCTAACCGATAACAACAACGCAGGAACCAATACTTTTAATGGTACCTTCAATGTTGGTGTCGGTGGAAACTTCACCATAACGACTTCATCGCCCTTGCAGTTTGGAGGTGATATCACCAACCAGGGAACATTCAATCGTTCAGGTACCGGGTCGATCACCTTACTGAATTCACTTTCCTTGAACGGTCCAAATACCCTTGCATTGGGAGGTGGAACCATTACTGTTGCAGCCGACCGTGTGGTGACCAACAACGCCGCGGTTACGCTGAACTCCTTAAACGGGGGGAACAGCGCTTCGACGTGGACTAACGGAAATGCCTCTTCACTAACTGTAGCTTCAGGAACTCCAATGTCGTTGGGTATACTTGACGCCGGTTCATTCCCGAATTTGGTTACTTATTCAGCGGCCGGCAATCAAACCCTGAAGGGTGCTGCTTACCACAATTTGGTCATTAACGGTAACTCCGGCAGCAAGTCTGTGCCCTCAATCATTGTGCGCGGAAACCTTGCTTCCAACATTATTGCTCCCGGAAATTTGGTTTTTCAAACCGGAGCTACATTAACTTTCGAAGAAAGCAATTTTGCCACCTTCGCCTTAAATGGATTAGCCAACCCGACATTCCAAAATGTTGTGGTAAACAAGCCTGGTGGAACACTCATATATAATACAGGTGCTGCAAGTCTTACCCATATATTCTCTACCTTAACGGTAGCCTCCGGCGAGTTTAACCTCGGTACAAACAGCACCACCATTCGCGTTGATGGCAATTTAGGTGGGATTGGAACTATTCAAATGGGCAGTACTGCGGGTAACGTACTTCGTCTTCGCGGCAGCAGCAATGCCATCGGAACTCTCGCCGGTACAGCCGGAACAGTCGATTACAACACAAATGGACCACAGTCTATATTCTCTTCTAACAACTACCAAACGCTTCTGATTTCAGGCACCGGATTAAAAACCCTTTCGGGCGATGTATCTGTTTTAACGACCTTGAACGTTTCTGTGAATGCTTTGGTAAGCCTTGGTGCTTCAAACCTCAGGATCGGACCCAATGCCACTTTGCAAGGTGCCTTTGGTACGGCCAGATACTTTATTACTGATGGTAGTGGATCCCTCATCAAAGAGGGCGATGCTGTAACAGATTTCAGAGCTCCTAACATGCCGGGCACCGATGGAACTTACCCGGTTGGAACCTCAGGCGGATTGTACAATCCATTCATCATCACCTCACTTTCTGCAACAGTAACGGGTGTAGGAGCAATTTCGGTGCGCGCCGTTCCTACCCGTCAGCCCAACGTACCTTACTTTAACAATGCCCTGACCAAATATTGGGATATTGTTACCACTAATTTATCGGCAATTACCGCAAATGCCAACTTCCAGTATTTAGGTGCAGAAGTAATCGGACCTCCGGGCAGCCAGCTGAATTATGTTCCAAGAGTTTGGAATGGCTCAGCCTTGGTTCCTCCAACAGGAGCCTCCTCCGCAGGGAGTAACCCATTCCATACTGTAGGCACCAATTTCCTCACTGGTCAGTGGACAGCCCTGGATCCTCAGGTAAGAACAATTCTTTATTCCTACCAGTCCGGCGATTGGGCCGATCCCAATACATGGACAATCGACCCATCAGGAAGTACATTGGTTAGTCCAGTTGTGCCAAGTTCAGGCGATAACATTGTGATTCTTCCCGGAAGAACCGTAACCACCGCAGTGAGCAGAACTGTGAGCTCGGTCATTCTTGAGAATGGCGCTACGCTCGACTTTGGAACCACCACAGGAAACAGCATTGGGGCGATCTCCGGTGAAGGTACTTTACGTATTTCTGCCTCGGTGAGTCCCGTTATCCTACCAACCGGAACCTTTACCAATTTCGTTGCCCCTAACGGAGGAACGATTGAGTACTATAACCTTCCGGCAACTTCGGTACTTCCAAACATTGCTACTTACAACAATCTGCGTATTACCAATTCAAGCGGCGTTACGTTCAACGCTCAGGTGAATGCAAGCGCCACAATTAATGGTAATTTAACCATTAGCCGCAGTGGTTCGGGCGACGCCAACTTCCTGTTTGGTACTGGAAACAATACCTATTCAGTTGGTGGAAACGTGTTTATCGGAGCGGGTTGTCGTTTAGGAATTACCGGTACCAATCAGCACAACTTTTCGATCAATGGAAACCTAACTGTTAATGGACAGATTGTGCTTCAGAACGGTGCGGCCCACACCGCATCTGCGGGTCGTGCCATTCTTACCTTCCGCGGAGCCACTACCAACAACGTGGCTAGTATTGCTGCGGGAGCCACAGCCACATTCTTCGATTTCTATGTAGAGAAAAACGATGGCTTTGAGCTCTTTGTAGATGCATCGCCAACTTCTACAGTAAACTTCTGGGGTGCAGGAATCGGTGTGGAGCCTATCAACGGTATTCTCCGTCTGGGACCAAACCTCACAGTTCCACGGCTTGGTTCTAACGTTGGTGGCAACTATGACCTGGGAAGCTCAACGCGTTTACCTGTTTTATGGATTGACGGTGCCAATGTTACCGATGGAGGTACAGGTGGGGCTATTGTTCCTTACGGAACTTTGAGAATTACAGCGGGTTCGCTTACCTGTACAAACGGTCAGCGTTCTGTTGTACTTCGCGAATCCGGAACCTTCCAGATTGATGGCGGAACGGTGAATATGGGTCTGTTTAGAACCTCCAACCAGCTTTCGATTGGTGTGCACCGGGGCTCTTTCATTATGAATGGCGGTACTTTTAATCTCGATGGTAACTCTTCGTTGAGCAGCGACTACGCGATATTCTCCATTGCCTATGCCGACAATGGTTTCCGAATGAGTGGTGGTACAATAAACATCTCTCGCCCCGGTACCAGCGGTGGTGGATTGATGATTGGCTCCAATGCTTTGAACTATAACGTTACCGGAGGAACCATCAATTTGAATGTTACCGGAAACTTCAACTTCGATATTACCTCGAGGGCTCCGCTCTGGAATCTGAATGTAGCGCGTACTACAGCAGGTACCGGTCAGGCGCGCATCAGCACCATCAACTTTAATGATGGCTCGGCGAATTCCTTAGCTGCTCAGCCACTGGTTGTGCTGAACAACTTCAACCTTAATGGTCCTTCAGCCTTTACGTTTAATGCCAATGGCAATAACATTGAGGTGAAAGGAAACTTCAATATTAATACGGGGGTTTCTTTAGCTTCGGGTGCCAATACGTTGATTTTTAGCGGTAATTCGGCCCAGGTGTTCACGGTAGATGGAACCTTAACCGGTGGTTTGAATAACCTAACCGTGAATAAAGGCGGTGTAAGTGTGCTGACCATCGCTGGTTCGGCAACAACCATCACAGCAGCGGGCGGCTTAAGCTTGCTTACCGGTATTCTCGATGATGGTGGAAAAACGCTCAACTTCGGAGGCAACGTAATTAACAACTCCAGCCACATCGGTACAGGAAGAATTACGCTGAACGGTACCAGCCCTCAAACGATCGGTGGTAACGGAGCAGGTACCTTCCAAAACCTGGAGATTGCCTCAACAGCCGGTGCCGTTGGATCGGTAGGTGTTACGGCCACCAACACGGTGAGGGTAAATGGTAACCTAAATATTGCTACAGATCGCCTGTTCTCCATTGGTATTTACCGTTTGCGATTGCAGGCCGCTTCAGTCATCACGGCTACGCCGGGTGCATTTTCGAACAACCGTTACATCCGTACTTCCGGCTTCCTTTCCGATGGTGGTATTGTGAAGACCTACAGCAATACTTCACCTTACCTCTTCCCATTTGGTACGGCCTTCGCCGGTTACACGCCCGCAACCATTCAGTTCTCTGCGGCACCTTCTGCCTGGGGTACATTGAATATCCGTCCGGTAGCTTCACGTCAGCTGTACGTTACCGACCCGGATTGCTACGAGTATTACTGGAAAATTGGAAGCACAGGGTTTAGCGGAATTCCGGCCAACTCGGTGAACCATACCTTTAACTACGGTAACCTGGCCGACAATGTAAACTACATTCCGGCTTATTACAACTTCCAGAACATTGCCTACACCACCATTAACGATGTAAATCAGGTGGTTGAAGCCAGCAATAACATTCTCTTTACAGGTGTAAGCTATGTAAATGGCGATTTCACCGCAGGTTCTCCAGCGGCATTTGGTATCGTTGTGCCTTTCTACAGCCGTGCAAATGGCCTTTGGAATTCGCCTACAACATGGTCGAATGTAGCCTTCGGTGGTCCTCCTGCCTCAAGCATTCCTTCGGCTTCAACACCGGTGTATATTGGTGATGGCGTTTCGTTCTTCCACACGGTGAACGTAAATCAGAATAACACCTTCTCAGGTTCCTTAATTATCGATGCCGGTTCAACACTGAACATTGGGTCGACGACCGGACATAACTTTGGTGCTCTTCCATTCGCGACTGCCGGTGGTGCCGGGCGTTTGAGAATCTCTTCTTCAACACCTGTAGCGGAATTCCCGGGTGGCGACTTCGGTATCTTCTTTACTGAAGAAGGCGGTACAACAGAGTACTACACTACCGGAACGAACTTCAGCATTCCAACGGTTACTGCGGCACCTACCAACATGAATATCGTGAGCTATCGCAATTTGGTGGTGAATCCTTTGGGAACCAATACCATCACCTTGCCCAATAGCAACCTTGAGATCTTTGAAAACTTCGAACAAACCGGCGTTAGTACTTCATTGGTGAACAATGCAGCCAGCCGCACGATGAACGTTCGTGGAAACATGAATGTAATCGGAGGTACACTCCAATTCAGAGCCGGTGCCAACCAGAGCTTCGTGCTGAGCAACGACTTAAACGTAAGCTCAGGAGCCTCGATTTCGGTTGAGAATGCCGGAAGCGCTGCTCACACCATGAGCATCAGCGGTAACTTAACCAACAACGGATCGATTGACCTCGACGAAGCCAGTGATGTGAATTTGAGCTTTGTTGGTAATGTTGACCGTGGAATTACCGGATTAACCGGAACTGCGGTAACTCGTCTGAGCGGTTTGACCATCGATAAAGGTGTTGGACAAGGAACGGTATTCACCATTAACGTGGCCGGAACCTTAACTGCGCCAAGCAACAACTGGTTGAATCTTCTCAACGGTACCGTACGCCTTGCTAAGGCGACTAACCTTACACTTACCGATCAGGCCGGTGCAAACTTCCTGATTCCTCAAACCTCAGCCTTAATCATCGACCACCCAAGTGCGGTTGTTAATGTAGGTATGGTTAACTCGAACAATGCCGATCTTTTGTTGGCTGGTCGCTTGAGTATCTTGCAAGGTGTTGTAAATGTGGGTGATCAGATTAACGACACGCACAACGACCTCGAGTACGCTTCTACCGGAAATCCTGAGTTGCTTATCGAAGGCAATGGTGTGTTGAATGTAAACGGACAGATTCGCCGCTCGGTGTTGAATCTTCTCGGAGCGCTCACCTACACCCAGCGCGGTAATTCAACCGTATTGGTTCGCGGTAGAAACCCGGGCTTAACGCAAAACACCAACCACCAGCGCGCTAAATTCGAAGTCGTTGGTCTGGGAAGCTCATTCACCATGGAAGACAACGCCTTGTTGATTGTTGACAGAACAGGTGTAGCCAGTGGTGCTTTCGGAGATTTCCGTCTTGAGCCAGAAGTTGTGAATATTTCCGGTGGAGAGATTCGGATTGGTACCGGGTCAACCGTTACGGGTTCACAGTTCATCTTCGCGTCACAGCCCTCTTTGTGGAACCTGACTGTAGATGGAACCTTCACTTCGAAGAACGTCACCATCACCGACTACCCACTTACAGTAAACCGCGATTTGAACGTGTTGGGTGGCTCTGTATTCAATGCCGCAGGTCTTAATGTAAACATTGGAGGCAACCTCTCGAATGAGAATTCAGTGTCGACTCCAGGCCTTACGTTTGGTGGTTTCCGTCCTGCAACAGCTACCCAAACCACAACATTCTTTGGTAATGCTGCTACTCAGTTCATTACCGGGGCCTCGGGTAACCTGACCAACTTTGCTAACCTTGTTATCAATAACCCTGCACCTGCTGCAGTGCTTAACCTGTCGGCCAATTCGAACATCCGTATTGAAGGTCAACTTCAACTTGTAGATGGCGACATGAACATGGGAACAAGCACCGCTACCGTTCGTGGCAACATCTTGAACAATGGTACGATTTCCAATGGCTCGGGATCCTTCCTGATTGCTAACGGAACTTCGGTGCAAGACATTACCGGAAATGGTAATGGTGTGTTTGGTAACCTTGAAATTAACAACAGCGCCGGAGCAGAGCTCAAAGCTGCCATTTCGGTTGACGGAGAGCTCCGCCTAACCAATGGTTTGTTCTACATCAACAACCACTTGCTGACTATCGGCGAACTTGGAACCATTACAGGTACATTCAGCCCAAGCCGAATGATCCGTGTGAATGGTGTATTGAGTGATGGCGGTATCCGTAAGCTCTTCCCGGCGGGTCCTCAAAATGTACTCCTTCCATTCGGGGTAACCTTGAAGTACACTCCTGCCCGCATCAATGTAACCTCTAACTCTACAGCAGGCTCGGTTACTGTAAAACCGGTGAATACTCGTCACCCGGCTACTACCGATCCTCTGCCGAAGGAGTTGCTCTACTACTGGAATACCTCTTCAACAGGGTTCTCTCCATCCACTGTAGTAACGCATACCTACACTTATCTGCCTACCGATGCCAGCAATGGTAATGAGGCCGCTTATGTTGCAGGACGTTATTTCAACAATGTGTGGGCTCCTCAGTTTGGTATTCCTGGAACCGTGAACGCAGCTTCAGATAACATCACAATTTCGGGTGTTAACTATTTCGATGGCGATTTCACGGCCGGTGAGCCTTCAGAGTTTGATCAGCTGTTGGTGTTCTATAGCCGTGTAACTGCCGGCGACTGGAATACGCCTTCATCATGGTCTGTTGACCCTGTTCTCCAACACAACGGAGCGCCTGCGGTAACCGCACCTTCATTCAATTCTGTGGTTATTGCACCAACACACACCATTACCGCAACGACCAACAGCTTGAATGCTCCAACATCGGAGATTAATGGTACGCTGAATTTGAACAACACTTTCGGACATAACTTTGGTACTGTTACCGGAACCGGTACTATCCGAATGACTCCGAATGGATCAAACCAGTATATCTTCCCGGGTGGTAATCTCTCTACCTTCCTCAGCACAGCAGGCGGAACCATTGAGTACAACTCAACCGGAACAGCTACACTACCTGCTCAGTCGACCTACAATAACTTGCTTTTCACAGGTTTAGGAACGAAGAATCTTTCGGTAGTTGATGTTCAAATCAACGGTAACCTGACAATCCAGTCTGGTGCAGTGGTGAACGTGAACAACCGAAATATCAACCTTCGCGGTAATTTCACCAACCTTCCAGGTGTATCTGGATTCGCAGCAGGAACCGGAGTGTTCACATTGAGTGGTGGAGCACAAGCCATCAACAATGCGGTTCAGTTCTCTAATCTTGCAGTCAACGGAGCCGGTGTTAAGCAACTCAATGCTTCCATTGCGGTAACTAGCTCGCTTACCTTGAGTTCGGGTATCTTAACTACAGGGGCCAATGCGGTTTCTTTGTTATCGAATGCAACGGTAACCGGTGGTTCAGCTGCTTCTCATGTGAATGGTAACTTGCAGAAGGGAATTGCATCAGCTACTTCATCGAAGTTCTTTGAAGTGGGAGATGGCTCCAGCTATTCACCTGTAAACGTAAGCTTTACCGGCTCTACCAATTCGGCTGGAAGTTTAACTGTTCGTACTACTGCCGGAGATCATCCAAACATTTCGAGCTCGTTGCTCGATCCAGCCCGTTCGGTGAATCGCTTCTACAGCATCACAAACATTGGTGTTGTTGGATTTAGTGCCGCTGCAGCTACCTTCAACTTTAATTCCTCCGATCTCGATGGCTCGGTGAACACCAACAGCCTATCTATTGGTCGATACAATGGCACTTCGTGGGATGCACCTAACGTTGGTTTGAGAACACCTACCTCGACGCAGGTAACTAGTCTTACCACCTTTGGCGAATTCCAAATTGCTGAAGAGTTCTCTGGTGGATTGGTATGGAACGGTTCTACCAGCTCAGACTGGAACAATCCGGCGAACTGGACACCTAACGTAGTACCATCAGTATCTGACGATATTCAGATTTTGACCGGAACATTTGCTCCATCATTCCTCACACCGGGTAATGGATTCTGCCGGAATATTTCCTTTGTTTCTGGTGCTTCTCTCACTGTACCTTCAGGTTATGAGCTTACTGTTTCAGGAAACTGGGCTGGAAGCAATACCATCGTAAGTGGTTCAGGTAGAGTTGTGTTTAACTCAGCATCGGCTGTACACACTGGTACAACCACCTTCAGAGGCGTTCTTTCGGTAACCAATGGTGCCAGTCTGGCAACCGGCGACGGTATCACCCTCGACAACAATGCTTCCTTGATGCACGGTGCAGGAACTCCGGGTGGTGGTGGAACGGTAACCGGCCGCGTTAACGTGCGCCGTATCGGTTCGAGCAGCTTGAACATTTACAATTTTTGGTCTTCACCAATTTCGAATGGTTCTGTTAACTCTTTGGGTCAGAACCGATTCCAGTACAGTCCATCAGCCGCTACCGGAACTGATGTGGAAGGATTGCGTGCCGGTTGGCAAAGTGCCAGCGGAGCCATGACCGTTGGTCGCGGCTACATCGCAACCGCCTCTAACACAGCGAACTTTAACGGCTTTGCCAACAACGGTTCACTGAGCGTCGGGCCACTGGTGAACGGATCCTTTACCAGCTTTAACCTGATTGGAAACCCATATCCAAGTGCGCTTTCAGCCAGTGCCTTTGTGGCAGCGAATCCTCAAATTGGTGGATCTGCCTTGTATTTCTGGGACGACGACGGGTCGGCCGGTACCGACTATGATGCAGCCACAGATTACGCAGTATGGAACAACGTCGGATTCGTTTCAGGCCCTAACAGCGGTTTGGTTTTCAACGGTAACATTGCTTCGTGTCAAGGTTTCTTCGTCGATGCTCAAAATACCAACTCGGTGCAGTTTAACAACTCGATGCGAACCACATCAAACAGCGCGTTCTTCTCTAACGAGCCTATCGAGCGTTTCTGGTTGAGTGTAACCACAGAAGGCAATCACTACAACGAAACATTGATTGCTTTCCGTCCCGACGCTACCGATGGAATGGATAACCAGTATGATGCTCGTAAGATGCGCGGTAACGAGAATATCGCCTTCTACTCAAAAGCAGAAGGAGAAGACTTGGCCATCCAGGCTATTCCTTTGCTGAACAACGACAAAATCGTAAATCTTGGATTGGAAGCCTCAGCAAATGGTCCTCAAACACTGCGTTTGAAGCATGTAGATAACATCGAGGAGTCTGTTCAGATTATTCTTGAAGATACCAAACTGGGTGTATTCCAGAATCTGCGCAACAATCCGAACTACAACTACGTGTACGACACTCAGTATGATGTGAGCCGCTTCCGTATCCACCTGAAGCCTGCTGTATTCATCTCTGCGACTACCGAAAGCTGTGTTCAGAACGATGCAACCATCACGATTCACAGCCCGTCATCCACTTCGTGGTCGTACAATGTGACCAATGAGCAGGGCATTTCAGTGGCTCAGGAAGAATCGTTCAACGGAACCGCTCAAATTAACAACCTCAGCGGTGGAGCTTACTTCGTGATGTTGAGCAATTCTTTCGGAAGTGTGCTGCAGCGTGAAGTGGTTGTGCCTTCAGGAAGCCCCGTAACTGCTGCGATTAGCGCCAATACGAATACTGCCGATGCTCTGGAAGCACCAGTTCAGTTCACAGCCAACGTGGCCGGTGCTACCGACTTCACTTGGGATTTTGGTGATGGCTCTATCGTAACCGGAACACTCAACCCAGCGCATACCTATGCTGAGCCTGGCGTGTACACAGTAACGTTCATCGCTTCAAACGCGAACTGTATGGAAGTGAAAACCCTGCAGATTACCGTGAAGGCGAACCCAACCGGTATCAGTGCCGCCGACAAACAAAGCTTCCGGATTTATCCGAACCCGGTTAGCAGCGTAGCTATGGTTCAGCTGAATATGCCTGAGCGTGAGTCGAACCTGACCGTAAACGTACTCGATGCAGCCGGTCGTCTGGTGTTAAGCCGTGTATTTGAGAATGTTGACAAGAAAGCCAGTCTCGAACTGGAAGTTAGTGGTCTCGAAGCCGGTGTTTACCAGGTGTTGATCAGTGGTAACAAGTTCAGCACTACTGGACGCATTACCAAGGCTGAGTAATCCTCAAAAAATAATCAACCGAAGGGGGCTCTTTCTAACGAAGGAGCCCCCTTTTCTTTGGATAAAGCCTTCAAAGTTTGGGTTGTAAGCGAAAGTCTTCAGTGCTCTGAGCGAACGGATACATAGTTTTTCCGAGGCTTGGCTTATTGCGTAAGAAACCGATGCTTCCTATTCAGAAGGAAAAGGTAAACTCAATTAGCCACAAACATGGAGAGTGCATTTTTGGCTTACAAACGACGGTACACAAGCTGCGGGGATTTCAACTATTGGGTTGGTTCTACCGCAATTGTTTGCCTATTCTCTTCGAATGGCGTTATTTCTAATGTGGTGTGATGACGACCGTAATGCCCTTAACCCGGAATGGAGGGCTAGAACTTCTTCACGAATTCATCTAAACTGGCTTCCTCAGACAGTTCGAGCTTCTTTTTCAATCGATACTTTGTCTTCCTCACACTGTCCATCGAAATTCCAAGCATTTGAGAGATCTCTCTGGAGTCGGAATTGAGGCGAATAAGCATGAACAAACGCTGCTCAGCTGCGGTGATTTCAGGGAATGATTCCCGCAGCTTTTGAATAATGCCAGGATACACGTTGTCGAAATACTTCTTGAAACGCATCCAGTCATCCTCCGTGAGGATTTTAAAGCCAAAGAGTGACTCTATATTCTCATTTTGAGGCTGTTCGGCAGTGATTTCTTCGGCCAATACTGTGTTGAGCTGTCGTTGCGAGAGGTTTTCTTCCAATGATTGAATCTGTTGCGACTTCTCCTTGAGGGTGGTCACGTAGTCGATGAGTTGCTGCTTGTGAAAATCGAGCTCGTGCTGAACTTTTTCAAATTCGGCTTTCTGAAGTCTTTCTTCAAGCGTTCTTTTCTCTTCCTTTCTCCGGTTTCGGGTGACGAGTAGTAAGCTTGTAATCAAGATTACCGAGAGGATTGAGATGATTATGGTGGTAAGAATCCAGATCCAATTCTCTTTGTTTTTTTCGGCCAGTTTTAAGGCCTGAAGTTCGTTTTCTTTTTTCTGCGTTTCATACTGAATCTGGATTTCATCGATGGCCTTTTTATTTTCAAGGCTAAAGATTGAATCCGAAACTGCTTGCTTCTTCTTCAAGTATGCGCTGGCTAATTTAAAGTCGCCTTTTTTCTCTGCAATTTGGGCCAGGCGAGAGAATGTCCTCACGGTGATTTCTCCCTGCATCTTGCGTTGTTCGTTTATGGCCAGAGAGCGCAACAACAATTCCTCACTTTCGCTCAGTTTACCGGTTTCCATTTCGCAAACACCGATATTATAGAGCTGAATTGGGGTCTGTAAGCTGTCGCCGGTAGAGTCGGTTAGCGTTTTCGATTTTAGGAGCCAACTTTTGGCCCCTTGAAAATTCCCCGCACTCATTTCGCTCACAGCCATATTGTTGTATGTCTGAGCAATTCCTTCGGAGTATCGTTCATCTTCAAACGACTTCAGCGCCAACAGGTTGTAATACCAGAATTGCGAAATGTCGCCCTTGATTTGATACATTTCACCTAAGGTTAAATAGGTACTTGCAAGGGCAATTTTGGAGGGCTGTTTTTTATAGTAATCCAAACAGCTCAGCAGGATTTTCTCAGCCTTTTCGAAGTTATCCTGCCGATAGTTTACGGAAGCAATTTCACGAAGGGTGGCAAACATTCCGGCCGAATCCTTTAACGATTCGTAAAGTTTGAGGGCTTTAACATGAGTCTTGTTGGCTTCTACAAAATCGCCGAGATAAATTTGGGTGGCGCCAAGCCAGTTTAAAGTATGTCCGGCCGATGCTGAATCTTTGTTGTGCAACATCTTTTGGGCTGAACTGCTGAACGATTTTTGGGCTTTCTCGAATGCACCTGCACGAATGGCTAACTCACCTTCCCACAAATCCCAATACCCCGATTCTTCAGCTTCTGTTTTGAAATGTCTGTAGTAAATCTGGCTGAGTCGCTCAAATTCCTCTAAGGAAATAAACTCGATTGATGCGCTTAGGGCACTCCTCAGTAAGGTGTCGGCTTGTGCTCTCGACTTGAATGGTGTTTTCGAGCGGAAGGAAGTATCAACCTTCGCCAGTTCCTCGATAATGTAATTGGCCGAATCGGGAACGTTGGCTCCAGAACCCCCTATTTCTGAATGCTGACCGCATCCAATACTAATGGCAATCGCCGCGAAAACTGTCCAGATCCTCCACATACTGTAAAGGGCAAATTTGTTAAATAGGTGCATGTCTCTATTGCCAGTAGAAGAAACTTATTGACAAATTTAGCTGAGTGTCAAATTTACGTTTTCAGGCGTTCGATTTCTTGGGAAAAATCCTGATTCATCCAGATATTGTTTTGTAAATATCTTATAAACAATAAAATGTGATTTTTGTCAACGGTATTGTCCACGCTCTGAAAAGCGCTTTTGTCCTCCTAAGTGTACGTGATTTGCAAGTGTGTTGCAAGGATTAACCCCGTAACATTGTCATGGGTAATTACCCATCACAAACACACCTGTTTTTATATCTGAGGCAAACCGCCCTTCACCAAACCAAATGGCTGAAGGGCGGTTTGATTTTATCCCACATCAATCAACAGTAGGGCTTAGTTTGAGTGCTTTAGCGGCAGATGCAATACCGTAGGGGTTTGTTCAATACACCCCTCGCAAGGCACAATTGCACCTTTCATTTTCCGGAAATCATGACAGCAATTCGATAACCTATTTCGATTTCAGTAGGAGCGAATTCATGGATTCACATTTTGGAGAAGAGATCGACTGCTCGAATCCATCATAAATAGTGGCCTCAGCAACTTTAATAGGTCTTAATACCTACATGGAATTTCTACGATGTCGGGATTAGTTATCGAATCAGCTGCTTCAATTCATTCTGATCAGGCTTCCAAGTGCCGGTTTTGGAAAATACGATTTCCCCTTGGGGATTGTAAACCAATACCGTTGGAAGGGTATACACTCCATACTCCTTGAATGCTTTGCTTAATCGGTAAAGCAATGGTTTTTCCAGGGTCTGTTCGAAAGACTTTAGCGTTGTTAGTTTTTCGTCACTGAGCAGGTAAAACCCTATGTTTTGTTTCTCCATCTGTGGCAAAAGGCCCATCCAATGAGGCAGTTCACGCCGGCAGTCGATGCACCATGTGGCAAAAAACTGGAAGATGTAGAGTGCACGGTTTTCTTGTTGAGGTTGGAAGGGCAGACCATTGAGCTGTTGGGCTTGAATGCCTCGCCACTCTATGCTGGGAGCTATTCGGTAACGCTGGTAAATGAAGATTCCGGCGGCAATTACAACAGCCGCGGCACCCCATTTAAATTTTCGGCTCATCCTTTCAAGCTTTGAGCAATGATGTCGATGCAAGCCTCCATTTGCTCTGTATTAATTACGAGTGGAGGCGCAAATCGAATGATGTCGCCATGCGTAGGTTTTGCCAGTAAACCGTTGTGCATCATTCGGATGCAAACGTCCCAAGCGCTTACTCCATCGCTTTCATCAATCACAATCGCATTGAGTAAGCCCTTGCCACGAATCGTCTTGATTTTTGGGGAATTGATTTTCTGTAGTCCCGACCGAAGTTGCTCTCCTCGGAGGCGCGCATTTTCTGCAAGTCGCTCATCACGAACCACTTCTAATGCTTCTTTTGCAATATGGCACGCTAAAGGATTGCCTCCGAAAGTACTCCCATGTTCGCCCGGCTTGATGGTGAGCATCACTTCATGGCTACTTAAAACCACCGAAACCGGATAAAATCCTCCCGAAAGGGCCTTGCCTAAAATCAGCACATCGGGCTTGACGCCTTCGTGACAGCAGGCGAGCAGCTGACCTGTCCGTGCGATGCCGGTTTGAATTTCATCGGCAATCATCAACACATTGTATTGCGAGCAGAGCATTCGAACCGAGGCGATGTAACCTGAATCCGGCACATTCACTCCGGCCTCACCCTGAATAGGTTCGAACAGGAAACCAGCCGTATTTGGATCGGCGATAGCGGCCTCCAAAGCCTGTAGATTGTTGTATGGAATCACCTCAAAACCAGGGGTAAACGGACCAAATTCGCGTCTTGAGTCGGGATCGGTAGAGGCCGAAACCACCGAAATTGTGCGACCGTGGAAGTTCTGACTGCACACCACAATCTTCGCCTGATTTTCAGGAACTCCCTTTACCTGATATGCCCATTTTCTGGCCAGTTTAAGCGCCGTTTCTACTCCTTCGGCACCAGTATTCATCGGCAGAACCCGATCGAATCCAAAATAGGCAGTAACATACCCGGCAAACTCGGCAAACTCACGATTGTGAAAAGCCCTCGAGGTTAGCGTGATTTTGCCGGCCTGCTCTGTCATCGCTTTAAGTATTCTTGGATGACAATGTCCTTGATTAACAGCCGAATAGGCCGAAAGAAAATCGAAATACCTTTTGCCTTCCACGTCCCAAACAAAGATGCCCTCACCACGCTCGAGCACCACGGGTAAAGGGTGATAATTGTGCGCTGAGTGGGCCTCCTCTCGGGCAATAAAATCGGCGTTGCTGCCTGCAATGATGGGCTCTGTTAAGGTTGAGTTAGAATGCATAAATGTGCAGATAATGCTTCGCAAAGGTAGCTTTTTAGCGCAATTCGGCAGTTTTTGCTGAACTTGCGCCCAATGAGAAAATACGATAAACCAATTCAGGTTTTGCCTGAATTGCAGATTACCGCGCTTTCGTCGGATGGCAGAGGCATTGCCCGACTGGAAGGCATGGTCGTTTTTGTTGAGGATGCCCTTCCGGGTGATGTGATGGATGTACGGGTAACCCGAAAAAAGAGTGGTTACCGTGAAGCTGTTCCTCATCGCATCATTCAGGAGTCGGACATGCGCATTGATGCAGCCTGCGCCCACTTTGAGCTTTGTGGAGGCTGCACCTGGCAAAGGATTTCCTATGCCGACCAGCTGATGCACAAGGAGAAGACAGTAATTGATGCCCTCAAGCGAATCGGTCATTTGGATTTGCCACAGCATCAGCCCATTTTAGGTGCCCCCGAGGCTTTTCACTACCGAAACAAACTGGAGTTTACCTTCTCGGCAACCCGTTGGCTCACAACTTCCGAAATAGCCGACTCCGAAAAACTTGACCGCCGAGCCCTTGGTTTTCATGTACCCGGAAGGTTCGATAAAGTCATCCCCATTGATACATGTCTGTTGATGGACGACCTGGCCAACCAGATTCGAAACCGGGTGCGCGACTGGGCGCTGGAGGCCGATCTTTCGTTCTATCATCCGATTCAACACACCGGGTTGCTGCGCAATTTGCTGCTGCGCCGAAACCGAAAGGGCGAATGGATGGTAGTGATCAGTGCAACGGAAGCCAACGACGCTGTATTCCAATTGCTTGAACAATTGAAGCAAACATTCCCCCAGATTGTCTCGCTGATGTATGCCGTAAACACCAAGCGCAACGACGTTTGGTACGACCTCGATATTCAGCTTTACCATGGTGAGGCCTTTTTGGTGGAAGAAATGGATGGACTTCAGTTTCGCATCGGGCCTAAGTCGTTTTACCAAACCAATCCCGAACAGGCACACGTATTATACAAGAAAGTGCGTGACTTGGCCGGCTTGAGTGGTTCGGAGCATGTGTATGATCTTTATACCGGTACCGGAACGATTGCTCTGTTTTTGGCCTCCAAAGCCCGCAAGGTTACCGGTGTGGAGTATGTGGAAGCGGCCGTGGAGGATGCCAGACTGAATGCGTCGATCAACGGGATTTCCCATGCCGAGTTTTTTGCCGGCGACATGAAAGACGTTTTGGTGTCGGAGTTCTTCGATCGGCAGGGTTATCCGGAAGTCATCATCACCGACCCTCCAAGGGCGGGCATGCACAACGCTGTATGTGAGCGTATTGTGGAAAGTGGAGCGGGGCGTGTGGTGTATGTGAGTTGCAATCCATCTACCCAGGCCCGCGACCTGGCCTTGATGGATGCCGCGTATCGCGTTTCGGCTGTGCAGCCCGTCGATATGTTCCCACAGACCACTCACGTTGAAAACATTGTATTGTTGGAAAAGCGATGAAAGAAGAACTGATTCAGCAACCTCAGCATTTCTGGAATGCCCGATACGAGAGTGGTGAAACCGGCTGGGATATTGGATATCCATCGCCACCTTTGAAAGCAATTCTTGATGCGCTTGACAATCGTGAAACCCGCATTTTAATTCCAGGCGCCGGAAATGCCTGGGAAGCGCGTTATGCCTGGGAAAACGGCTTCACCAATTTATATGTGATCGACATTGCTCCTTTGGCTGTTGAGTCCTTAAAGCGGGCTTGCCCAGAGCATAAACATCGGGTTCTGTTGGGCGATTTCTTCGC
>CANHCM010000027.1 GCA_947459155.1 Bacteroidota bacterium
CAGGCAGTCTTGATACTTCCATCCTTAGGACGCTCTCCGTTTTTCTTCGCAGCCAGCTTTCCGGCCTGAATTCTTTGAACGCACATTGAACATTTCTCCATCACACCGCGGCTGCGAACAGTCACGTCTGGATTGAGAACCATTTTGCCCATGTCGTCATACATGTTGAAGTCGAATTGCTCGTTCTCGTTGTAGCGGAACCAGTTGAAACGACGAACTTTATACGGACAGTTGTTGGCGCAGTAGCGGGTTCCAATGCAACGGTTGTAGGTCATTTGGTTCAAACCTTCCAGGCTGTGTGTAGTGGCCAATACCGGACATACAGTTTCACATGGTGCTTGATTGCAATGTTGACACATTACCGGCTGGAATACGACTTCAAGTGTATCGTCGTTGGTGGCAGGAACCTCCATCTTGAGGAACTTATCAATAGCGCCTACACCATCTTTCTCAGCCTTTTCTTCGGTCATGTCAGAAGTGTAGTAGCGGTCGATACGCATCCAGTGCATTTCACGACTGCGACGAACTTCGTCTTTCCCAACTACCGGAACGTTATTTTCTGCAGTACAACTTACTACACAGGCCCCACAGCCAATACAGCTGTTCAGATCGATGGCCATATTCCAGAAGTGGTTTTTGTACTCGAAGTTTTGCCACAAATCAAGCTCCTGAGGTTTAGCCTTACCGTCTTTACCCACTTTTGATGAGTTGGTGGCTAACAGAATATCCTCATTTCCGGCTTTACGGTCCTTCTTGTATTCTTCAAGGGTAGTTTCTTTTACAATCTCACGCCCCATCATTGTGTGGTGCGTTTGCGTAGCTGCAATGTGGTATTTACCATTGCTGCCGGAAACAGAAACTCCCGATGCATGCAGGCTGATGTACCCACCTTTCGTCGAAACGAAACGGAAAGCGTTTGCACCAATTCCTTCAGCAGTCTTACCAATTCCCTTACGCCCGTAACCAACCGCAATGGCGATTACTCCTTTAGGTATACCCGGCTGTGGTACTACTGGTAAGGTTACTTTGTTGGATCCAAGACTTACTTCAACAGTATCAGAAAGTTGTTCCTGACCCATCAAAACGTTGAATCCTTTTTCATTCATTTCATCCGGGTTCATCAACACGTAGTTGTCCCAGGTTACTTTGGTAATTGGATCCGGTAACTCCTGTAGCCAAGGGTTATTGGCCTGTTGCCCCCAACCCAAGCCTGTTTTTTCATACACAACAAGCTCAATTCCTGTTGCATTAGACGCCGCCACGATAGCTGAGGCTGCCGCGTTGATGTCCATTGCAGGACTTGCTGGTGCTACTGCTGGTGCTTCGCTTGTTGCAGCAGCTGCAGCCGGAGCACTGGTGTTCTCAACCGCAGCAGCTTGTTGGCCAATCACTAAACCGTCGTGAAGCGTTTTAGCCCAAAACGATTGGAAACTGGTTAATGCTGAACCAGCTGATGGGTAAATCTGAGTTTCCCAAACTTTAGCAATGTAATCGTGAGCATTGGTAGTATTTCCAGCCCATGTTAACATGCTTTCTAAAGCCTGGCGGGTTTTTCCAAGCGGGTTAATTACCGGTTGACCTAAACTATAGTAACCGCTTCTTGGGTTTGCGTCAGTCCATGACTCCAGGAAGTGATTATCGGGCGCATTGAACTTACACACCGCTGCGGTTTCATCGTTGATATCTGAGAAAGATACGCTCAAATCTACTTTACCCAAAGCCTTCGCAAATGCTTCACCGTTCGGAAGAGTATACACCGGGTTGGCATTGTACACGAAAAGAGCGTCAACTTTGCCGGCTTCCATTTCTGCGACTAAACCAGAAACTGCGGTGTCATTTCCTTGACGGGTTAAATCGGCAACCGTAGTATCTATAGTATTGCCATAGGAACCAAGGTAGGTGTTGATGGCATTAACCGCTAATTGTATGTTCGGATCATTGATTCCGCAAACAACAAGCGCTTTGCCTTTATGGTTATTCAACTCTGTGGCAACCTTCGCAATTACAGCGTCTTTTGAGGTGCTTTTGGAAGCTACTGATCCACCCGTCAATTTTGAATACAGTTGGAGAACTGCTAAACCAAGCTCTGACGGCTTCAGCGAAATTCGTTTATCAGCATTCGCGCCGGTCATTGTCATCAACGACTCAATTTGAACGTGGCGCGACATGCTCGGATTGTCTTTATTGACTTTCCGCTTTTCAGCGTACTGGCGGGCATATTCAACAGGAGAAAGCCATCCTGAAAGGAAATCGCAACCAATTCCAACCACAAAATCAGCCTTATCGAAACGATAGGTTGGAATCATGTTTTTGCCATGCGAAGGCTGATGCGCATCAGCGATTGCCTTGTAAGATATGGCGTCATACTGGATAACTTGAGCGGTTGGATACTTTGTTGCAAACTCACCCATGGCTGCACGTATGCTTGGGCTTACAACTGTTCCGCTCAAGATTCGAATGTTGCCGCCACGAGCAGCGATAGCTTCAAGCTTACTCACAACCTCTTTGTCTAAGGTTTTCCAGTCGGAATCTTTTCCGGAAACTCTTGGAGCACGCAGGCGATTTGAATCGTAAAGCGAAAGTACAGATGCCTGAATACGGGCTGTTGACCCACCTTTGGTGATTGGGCAAAGCTCGTTACCATCCACCTTGATAGGTCTCGCTTCGCGGGTTTTAACCACTACAGACGCGAAGTCTTGGCCATCCCAATAAGAGGAAGCATAGTAGTTAGCCACGCCCGGAGTAATTTCTTCAGGCTTATTTAAGTAAGGAATGGCTTTTCTAACCGGTGCCTCGCAGGCAGCTAAAGAAGCTGCGGTCACGCTGAAGCCCAACACTTTTAAGAAGTCTCGACGGTTAGTTTGAGTGCTAACTGTGTTTTCGTTTCCGAGAAACTGATCCACAGGAAGTTCCTCAGCGAATTCATTCTGTTGCAGGCGTTGAAATTCAGGAGTCTCCTGAAGTTCTTCCATCCCTTTCCAGTATTTCTTCGTATTGCTCATACTTGTTGTAAGTCCTTGTTAGGTGATGTGATGGATCAGTAGTGACACTTTGAACATTCGAGCCCACCCAGTGAACCGATTGTAAATTTGTCTCCTTTTTTATACTTCGGATCGTTTACGAATTGCTTGTGTAGCTCTTCGTAGTATTTGTTGTCCTTGTCAACTTCTGTCTTGCGGTGGCAATCGATACACCAACCCATCGTTAGAGGGGAGTGTTGCTGAACAACTTCCATAGAGTCGATTGGGCCGTGGCAAGAAGTACACTCGATTTTACCTACTGCAACGTGCTGACTGTGGTTGAAGTAAGCATGGTCGGGCAATGAGTGGACACGTATCCATTGAATTGGCTTTTGATTCGGGCCATAAGTTCTGGTTTCCGGATTATAATCCAGCGCCGCGTAAATTTTTCCTATTTCCTCTTTTCCATACTGAGGACCTTCCTGGATGTACATGTGGCAGTTCATACACACGTTGGCCGAAGGAATATTGGCATGCTTCGATTTCTCAACACCACTGTGACAGTAAACACAGGCAATCTGATTGTCGCCAGCGTGGAGTTTGTGCGAAAACTTGATCGGCTGCTCAGGTGCATATCCTTGATACACACCAATGCCCATCAAGCCATCCCAACCTTGTTTAAGAACCCAGATTACCAACAGCAAGCTGATGACTGCAACGATTTTCTTGTTGTTGGATGCCCAAATTCTAAATTTTTCTGTAGGTGTGCGAATGGGTTCTGGTTCCACCACAATTCCTTTTTTCTCATTCACCAGCGACTCCAGCGAGCTCTTTACAGAGTTGAGCACATTGATAAGAACCAAAAGGACAAGTCCTACAATGATTAAGATGTAGAGATAAGAATCAGAAGAAGTTTCAGCTGCTGCCGCTCCGGCTCCATCAGCAGTGGCAGCACCATCAGCCGCAGCGGCCGCTGGAGCATCTCCTCCCTTATCGGTCCAATCGATGATGGCGATGATTTCTGCATCGCTCAGATTTTGAGCTGGCATTACAGAACGCCCGTACTCTTCGAATAATTTGTTGGCATAGGCATCGCCAGTTTTCAGAAATTCAGTTGAATTTCTAATCCAGGCGATCAGTTTAGCCTCATCAGGCCAACGGCTTCTGATGCCTTTCAAACCAGGACCAATTAGTTTCTGGTCGGTCGGCTTATGGCATGATGCACAGTTAGCCTTAAATAGTTTAGCGGCATCCTGAGCCTGCAGTGTGTTCGCCTGGAGAATTACAGCCAGAAAAACGGCTACTCCTAACAAAATTTTTGCGCTGATTCTATGCATAGGAACTACAGGTTAAACAAACCTATTTCACTTTTTACGGCTGCAAATTTAACGGTTAGCGCTTTGCTTGTTAACGTTTTTTTAGGGTTTATTCAATTTGGAACGATTCTAAATAATTTATAAATAACAGAATATCAGTACGATGAAATTTAGATTGAAATCTGCCACATCAATCGGTCTTCGGAATTGTCTGATTTTCATGACCATTAAATAATCTTAATCTGAGTCACTTTTGTCAAAACTCAAGGCAGAAACTACCTTTGCGCTCCATGAACAAGCTGATTTCTTTCCTTCTTTTTGCATTTAACATATTGTATGTGAGTGCTCAAGGGCAAAATGCTGATACCAGCACTACCCAAAGCGGATTACTGGTGCTCAACTATGCTCCCGGAATTGAACCGCTCATTGAGCGATATAAGAAAGTAAATTATAGTGCCCAGGGGCCGGAAGGCTATCGGGTGCAAATTTTTACAGCCGCAGGTAACGAGGCCAAGGAGAAAGCGTCTGCAGCTTTATCAGAATTTCAACTTAGCTTCCCCGAAATATCAGCGTATTTAACCTATCAACAGCCTAACTTCAAAGTACGTTGTGGGAATTACCGGTATAAATCAGAAGCCCGGAAATTGCTTAAGCGAATCGCTTATCAATATCCGGGCGCCTTTATTGTCAAAGACATCCTCAGGGTTGAGGAAATGCCTTAGAGTTTACGCTTGATTTCCACTTGTTCGTAGCCTTCAATAATGTCTCCAACTTTGATGTCGTTAAAGCCATCAATGTTAAGTCCGCATTCGTATCCGGTACTCACTTCTTTCACATCATCCTTGAAGCGCTTCAGTGAGCCCAAACCTCCAGAGTACACTACAATACCATCTCGAATGAGTCGGATTTTAGTGTTTCGGTTAATCTTGCCATCCAAAACATAGCAGCCGGCAATTGTTCCTACTCTTGAAATCTTGAAGGTTTCTCTAACCTCCACGTTACACACAATTTTCTCTTCATACTCAGGAGCCAACATGCCTTCCATCGCAGCTTTTACCTCCTCAATCGCATTGTAAATGATGGAGTAGAAGCGCATATCGATTTGCTCGGTTTCGGCAAGTTTTCTCGCACTGGATGATGGCCTTACCTGGAATCCAACAATAATGGCGTTAGATGCCGAAGCCAATAACACGTCGCTCTCGGTTACCTGGCCCACTGATTTGTGGATGATGTTTACCTGGATTTTCTCCGTAGAAAGCTTCAACAATGAGTCTGAAAGTGCTTCAACGGATCCGTCAACGTCACCTTTCACGATGATATTCAGTTCCTTGAAATCGCCAATGGCAATCCGTCGACCAATCTCATCCAATGTAATGTGTTTGTGTGTGCGTATGCCTTGTTCACGCTGAAGCTGTTGACGCTTGTTCGCAATTTCCCGAGCCTCACGCTCATCAGCCATCACATTGAACTTGTCACCGGATGCCGGAGCTCCGCTCAATCCCAACATCTGAGCTGAAATCGATGGGCCTGCCTCTTTAATTGGTTGACCTCTTTCGTTAAACAATGCTTTTACCCTACCGCTGTAAATTCCGGCAAGTACAACATCGCCCACTTTTAGCGTACCCGAAGTAACCAGAACAGTACTTACGTAACCTCTACCTTTATCCAATTCCGATTCAATAACGGTTCCAGCAGCTCTTTTGTTTGGATTCGCCTTTAAGTCAAGGAGTTCAGCTTCAAGAAGCACTTTCTCAAGGAGCAAATCAATATTCTTCCCTTGCTTGGCCGCTATTTCCTGAACCTGGTATTTTCCGCCCCAGTCTTCCACCAAAATATTCATGGCTGCCAGTTGCTCCCGAATTTTGTCGGGGTTTGCACCTGGCTTATCAATTTTATTGATGGCAAAAACAATCGGCACTTGAGCAGCCTGAGCGTGATTAATTGCTTCAACGGTTTGAGGCATCACACTGTCATCGGCCGCAATTACAATAATAGCAACGTCGGTAACCTGTGCACCCCTTGCGCGCATCGCGGTAAAGGCTTCGTGACCAGGAGTGTCGAGGAAGGTAATCTTCTTCCCATTTTCCATCTTCACGTTGTAAGCCCCGATGTGCTGAGTGATTCCTCCCGCCTCGCCGGCAATTACATTCGTCTTACGAACGTAATCCAATAGTGAGGTCTTACCGTGGTCAACGTGACCCATCACAGTTACAATAGGAGGACGTGGTTGCAAATCGACTTCGTCATCCGTATCGTCATCTTCACGAATGGCTTCCTGCACTTCTACACTCACAAACTCAACCTTGTAGCCAAATTCGCTCGCCACAACCGAAAGCGTCTCCGCATCCAGTCGCTGGTTGATCGACACAAACAAGCCCAAAGTCATACAGGTTGAAATGATGCTGTTCACCGGAACATTCATCATTTTGGCCAACTCGTTTGCCGTAACAAACTCCGTTACCTTAATCACCTTGTTCTGATTTTCCAGTTCTGCCTCTTCTTGTGCAGCCCTGTAATCATCACGCTTTTGCTTCCGGTGTTTAGCCGATTTAGACTTCTGTTTGTTCTGACCACTTAAGCGGGCCAGTGTTTCTTTAATCTGCTTTTGAACTTCTTCCTCAGTAAGTTGAACCTTTGGCGCAGGCGCCGGACGATTGCCCGGCTTCCCATGAGAAGGACCGCGCTGATTTTGCCCTTGTTGGTTTCCTCCTTGCTGATTTCCACCATGTTGTTGCCCACTTCCTCCAACAGGACCTTCGATTCTCTTTCTCTTCTTTTTCGCAGCCTGATTGGCAGATTGCTGCGTGTTGTTTGAAGATGCGATTGGCTTTTTATCAGGAAGTTGGATGGTTCCCAAAATCTTTGGTCCCGTGAGCGCACTTCTTGGAGCCCGGTAGAGCGCATCTTCGGGGGCTTCTTCCGGTTTTGCATCCGGAGCCTCTTCAGGTGTAAGAGGCTTAGGCGCTTCTGCAACAACCGGAGCTTCTACAACCGGAGCTTCAGGTTCTTTTTCTGGAGCCTTAGGTGTTTCCACCGGAGCCGGAGATTCAACTTTTTCTTCCTTCGGAGAATCCTTCTTCTTCCCTTTATTACCTTTCAAAGCATCCAAATCAATGGTGCCTAATACCTTGGGCCCTTTGATATCAGTACTTACAGGGATTTCAACATCCGACTTTTCTTCAGTTTCTTTTACCTCTGGCTTTGCCTCAACAACCGGCGACTCAACAGGTTCAGACGGTGGCGCTGGCGCAGGTGGTAATTCAGGTTCGGGAGCTTTAGCTACCGGGATTTCTTGCTTAGGCCGTTCAACAACCGGATTCAGATTTTTAACCAGTACTTCCTCAGGCTCATTATCCGCCTCTCCAACCTTGGGGTGTGAAGGCTGCGTTTCGTCCAAGGTAACAGTTTCCCGCTTTATGCGCGACTGGATAATTTTCTTGGACTCTTCCTTTACATCTTTCTCTTTACCGTACTCCTTCATCAACAATGCATACATGTCATCGGTGATTTTTGAGTTACGGTTAATGTCGCTGAATCCCTTAGCAGAAAGGAAATCCATGACAGTCTGCACACCGACGTTGAGCTCGGTGGCAACTTTCATAAGGCGTTTTACTGGTGATGTTTCTGACATCCGTTGTTTTTAGGGTTATTCAATGGGTTCCATGCTTATTCAAATTCAGCACGGAGAATTTTCATTACTTCTTTGATGGTTTCTTCCTCAAGGTCGGTTCGTTTCACCAAGTCATCCACAGGCAATTCCAACACACTCTTTGCCGTATCGCATCCGATGCTCTTCAGTTCATCGATGATCCAGCCTTCAATTTCATCTGCAAATTCATCCAAATCCACATCTTCCATATCCACCTCTGAATCGCGATAAACATCAATCTCAAAACCGGTAAGTCGGCTTGCCAATTTAATATTCAAACCACCTTTACCAATGGCCAAAGAAACCTGGTCGGGCTTCAAATATACCTCAGCTCTTTTTGCGGCCTCATCCAATTTAATGTTGGTGATTTTCGCAGGGCTAAGTGCTCTTGTAATGTATAGGTTGTTGTTGGTGGTAAAGTTGATGACATCAATGTTTTCATTTCGAAGTTCACGTCCAATGGCATGAATACGACTTCCTTTAACCCCAACGCAGGCGCCAACAGGTTCGATGCGGTAGTCATAGCTTTCAACAGCCACCTTTGCACGTATACCTGGCTCACGAACGATTTTTTTAATCGTAATCAAACCATCGAAAATCTCAGGTACTTCTTGTTCGAAAAGCTTTTCAAGGAATACAGGTGAAGTCCTCGACAGGATGATTTGTGGGTTTGAATTTTTCATTTCAACCCTTAAAACTACCGCACGAACGGTTTCACCCTTTTTATAGAAGTCGGAAGGAATTTGCTCTGATTTTGGGATAATCAGCTCGTTGCCATCTTCATCTAAAATGAGCACTTCCTTCTTCCAAACCTGATAGATTTCTCCACCTACAATCTCTCCAATGCGTGTTTTGTACTTCTGATAAATGGAGTCTTTCTCCAAATCGGAGATGCGGCTAACCAGATTCTGTCTAAAGGCCAATACTGCTCTTCTTCCAAAGTCATTCAAGTGAACTTCTTCGGAAAAATCCTCACCCACTTCAAAATCCGGCTGAACCTTAATTGCTGCAGAATACTCGATTTCTTTATTAGGGTCTTCTACTGAACCATCTTCAACAATAATCCGATTTCTCCAGACTTCAAGGTCACCTTTATCAATGTTAATGATGATATCGAAGTTCTCGTCAGAACCGTACTTCTTTATAATCATACTGCGAAAAACATCCTCAAGGATTCCCATCATGGTAGCCCTATCGATGTTCTTGAATTCTTTGAATTCAGCAAATGATTCTATAAGAGCGGCATGTTCCATATGTGCTGCTTGCTGTGGGGTTAAATTTTTATGATCAATCGGGTTTCTAGCACTTCGTCCATAGCATATACTGGCGAAATACCGAGTTCCGGGTTTGGGTTTTTCTTTGTCTTTTTGGGTATATCGGGTTGAATATGAACCGATTTATCGTCGGCCGATACCAGTTTTCCGGTGTATTTTCTCCCGTCTTTCAGTTTCAATTCTACGGCCTGACCAGCATACTTGGCATACTGTCGAAGGTGTCTAAAGGGCTGGTCAATACCGGGCGATGAGACTTCCAGCTCGAAATCCTCCTGCTCTCGGTCAAGCGCGTGTTCGATATGCCTGCTTAGCGCTATGCAATCCTGAATGGAAACATGCTGATCGTTTTCAATGAATACAGATATACGATTGGTCGAACTTACCCTAACGTCAATAAGGTAGTTCTCTGATCCTTTCAGAAAGGTCTCAGCCAATTGAATTATGTGGTTTCTTTGAATCATCAGCGCTTGTCAATAAAAAAAGGAGACACGGTCCCCTTCCTTTTTTTCTTTAGCCGCCGCAAAACTACACAAACTTCTTTAATTCACAAAGTGGGATGATTACACTTTTTAACACCCGGCTCCAGTATTCAGATAGGGAATCAATCCCGATAAATCCGAAAATTTGTTCATCGGAGATTGAAAACAAGTTTCTGTATATTTGCCCGCATTCAAAACTTTTGCACCATTCAATTAACAACCCAATCCCTTCATTTCACCAATCTTACCAGCAATGAGTAACAATCAGAAAACCGGAGACAATCCGATCGGCGCCTTCTTCGCATCTGCAGTAATTCTACTTTCCATCGTAGCGTGTTCGCTCGTCTACATGTTCGTAATGGGAGATCCCTCACACTTCGAAGGTGGCGATCCGGTTAATGGACACCCCAAGCCTGGTGACGTACTGGGTATCGTTTACAAAGGTGGATTTATCGTACCTATCCTGATGTCAATTGTAGTAATCATCATCGCGTTCTCTATCGAGCGTTTCATTACCATTACTAAGGCTAAAGGTCGTGGTCGACTGAATGTGTTTATCCGCAACCTGCAAAACATGATCAGCAACAACCAAATTGAAGCTGCTGTTTCAGAATGCGACAAGCAAAAAGGTTCTCTGGCCAACGTAATGAAAGCCGGTTTGCAGCGCTACCGCATTCTTCAAGGCGATACCACAATGGATAAAGATCAGAAAGTAGCGGCAATGCAAAAAGAACTTGAAGAAGCAACGTCGCTTGAGTTGCCTATGCTTTCTAAGAATCTGGTAATCATCTCTACCTGTGCCTCAATCGCTACACTCGTAGGTCTGATCGGAACTGTATTGGGTATGATTAAGGCCTTCTCGGCCCTCGCTCAAGCAGGTGCTCCTGACGCGGTTGCTCTTGCAAATGGTATCTCTGAGGCCCTTATCAACACAGCTCTTGGTATTACCGGCTCTACCGTGGCGATCATCATGTACAACTACTTCACCACACAAATTGATAACCTGACCTACAAAATCGATGAGTCAGGATTTTCTCTCGTTCAAAGCTTTACCGCATCAACCAAGTAATCTCTCCAGCACTTTAGGCTATGCCGAAAATAAAAATGCCCAAAAACAGTCCGTCCATCGACATGACGCCGATGGTGGATCTGGCGTTTCTGCTGGTGACGTTCTTCATGTTGATTTCTCAGTTTCGCGCTGAGGAGGCTGCCGTTATCGATATCCCTTCCTCAGTCTCCGACTTGAAAATTCCGGAAAAAGAACTCCTCATGATTCTTGTTGATAAACAAGACAGGGTATTCTTTAACCTCACCGGTCAAGTTGAGCGCGATTCTTTGCTGATGCGCATGTCAAAAGAGTACAAAGTCACTTTTAACGACAAGCAAAGAAAGGAGTTCTCCAACATGGCTTCATTCGGAGTTCCCATCAAGCAAATGCCATCGTACCTCGACGCGAACTCTACAGAGCGTAAAAAACTCGCGGAGAAGTCAACAGGAATTCCTATGGATTCGCTCAATTGTGAGTTGTGCAGATGGATTTACCATGCCCGCCGAATTGCTCCAAAATTCCGTGTAGCCATCAAGGGCGATCAGGTAACCAGCTATCCGGTTGTGAGAAAAGTGATGGATTACCTTCAGGATGATAACATCGGTAAGGTGAATAAATTCAATCTCATTACCAACATGGAAACCGGTCCGGCTCCAACAGAATAAAATTTTTGAACCTTATTCATCGTTAACCATAACGAGCAAAAAATCAAACCATGGCACAACTCAATACAGACGACGGCGGTGGTGGGAAAAAGAAACACGGTAAGAAGAGGGCGAAAAAAACGTCTACCCATATCGACATGACACCCATGGTGGATTTGGGATTCCTTCTTCTTACGTTCTTCATCCTTACCACAACGTTCAACAAGCCCCAAGCCATGCAGCTCACAATGCCTAAAAAGCTCGACGATCCTACCGTCAAGCCCAATACGGTTGCTGCAGACCACACCCTAAACGTATTGCTCACTAAAGACAATACAGTTTACTACTACTTCGGAATGGCTGATCCTACCAAAGGAGCCCTTCCTGCTTTGAACAAAGTTACCTTCGGTCCAGACGGCCTGCGTAAAGTTCTTATTGAAGAAAACAATAAGCGCCACAGAGCCTACGATGAAATCGAAAAGCTGAAGAAAGAAGTCGCGGAAGGAAAACTTCCCAAGGATTCTTTAGGGAAGAAGAAAATCGAATTCTTCACCGACAAAAGCCGCAAGACTTCTGTGCTCACCGTACTGCTCAAACCCGACAAAGATGCCAAGTACAAAAATATCGTAGATGCTCTCGACGAGATGGCCATTTGCAATATCGGAATCTATGCTCTGCTTGAGTCGAACGAAGTTGAAAACCAAATGATTGCCAACGCGGCAACTTACAATTAAAACGAATCGTTATGGCTGAATTACTCGCAGTAAAAGAGTTCGACGAAATCGTTTTCGAGAACCGAAATAAAGAGTACGGAGCTTACGTACTCCGGAAGAAGTATAACCGCAATATGAACATTGCCTTTGCTATCGCAATTGGATCGTTGTTGCTGGCTATCTCCATTCCCACAATTCTTGATAAACTTAGCGAACTCACAGCTGAGGAAGTTAAGGTTCAAGAAGTTGATCTCACTCTGGCTGATCCGCCACCACTCGATAAGGATGAGCCACCACCACCACCGCCACCGCCAGATCCACCACCACCGGTGCAGGAAACCATCAAGTTTACCCCTCCTGTAATCGTTGAAGAGGTTAAGGAAGAAGACATCCCGCCTCCGGTTGAACAAACCAACGAAACCACAGTCAGTGATAAGACTCAAGAAGGTTCGAAAGACATTATCGACCTTCCCGATGAAGGTGGTGGAGGAGAAGATCTGGGTCTCGGTCAGCAAGAAATCTTTACCATCGTTGAGCAGATGCCTGAGTTCCAGGGTGGTGAAGAGAAGCTTCGCGAATTCCTTTCAAAAAACATCAAGTACCCCGCAATGGCCCGTGAAAACGGTATTTCAGGTACAGTGTACATTACCTTCGTTGTGGAAGGGGATGGAAAAATCACCGATGTGAAGTCGCTCCGTGGCTTAGGCGGTGGATTGACAGAGGAAGCACTTCGCGTTGTTAAAATGATGCCCAATTGGACAGCAGGTAAACAAAACGGTAAGCCTGTTCGCGTTCAGTTTACCCTTCCGGTGAAGTTTACTCTCCGCTAAATCCTCACCCTTGGACTCGATTTTACGGGTAATGAGCCTTATAGTGATTGTGCTTTACATCACTGTAGGCTCATTACTCATTTTTACTCATTACTTTAGCCACCTCTTACAAGGGCAGATTCGGACAATCTCCGGAGTACTTTGCATTGCCTATGGTGTTTTCCGATTGGCACGTTGGTTTATGAATCGTTCTTCTTACTCTCAAACCGATGAATAAGCTTACCCTTTGCTTTGTTGCACTAATCGCTTATTGTGGTTTTTCCTCTTGTGGGGGAAGTGACCCATCTACATTACAGGAAACAACCACGCGGGGAAATATTCGGATCGCCGCGGATGATGCCTTCCGACAAATGCTCGACGCTGAGCTTTTTGTATTCCATTCAGAGTATAAATATGCTAAGGTAAACCCTACCTACACCTCTGAAGGTGAGGCGATGAAGCTGTTGCTGGACGACTCAGTTCGCTTGGCTGTGATTACCCGAAAACTGAATGAAAGCGAACGTGCTTTTTTGAAAAGTAAAGACATCTTTCCGAAGGAAACGCTTATTGCTTACGATGCACTGACATTTATCGTAAACAAGGAAAATCCGGATACTCACATCAGTTTCAATGCCTTGAAGGCACTGTTTACCAGCCCCGCAAAAGTTGAGAATGCTCCTCAAATTGTATTCGACTCACCGAAAAGCGGAAATGCGCGGTATCTGTGTGAACTCTTCGGGCTCAAGGAATTGCCCTCTCATTGTTATGCGTTGAAGACCAATGAGGAAGTTCTTAAATATGTAGAAGCGAATAAGAATGCCATAGGTGTAGTAGGGTCTAATTTGATTTCAGATCCTGACGATACACTTACTCAAGCATTTACATCTAAAATAAGAGTGGTTGGCGTTTCTGCGCAATCCGACCCTGATGGGAAATTGGGCTATCGTCAACCTTACCAGGAATATATTGCCGATGGCTCTTACCCGTTTAAACGTGAAGTTTACATTGTGAGCCGGGAAATAGGCACAAGACTTGGTACCGGCTTTGCCTCCTTTGTTGCAAGTGATAAAGGCCAACGCATAATCCTAAAATCAGGGCTTTTGCCTGCTGTTGTGCCTGTTCGCTTCGTCGAAATCAATACCGAATTCTGAAATTTTACCCGATATAAATCCACATGAACCGACTTGTTTTTATTGGCCTTGCACTTTGGGCGTCTATTGCCGGAGCACAAACATTGGATGATGCCAAGCGATTAACCCTCAACGAACAACACGAAGCAGCCTCTTCGGCCTTCCGTCAGCTGGTGGCTAAGTTCCCCGTAAAAGGTGATTATTGGTTTTACTTTGGCGAAAACCTTTTCAAAAGCGAAAACCCCGATTCAGCCAAAGTACTTTACACCCTCGGTGTTCAAAACGAGCCAACCAATCCATTGAATTTTATTGGACTGGGCAAAGCGGCTCTTTCAGAAGGTAATCAAGCTGAAGCTGAGCAATTGTTAAAGAAAGGGCTCGATTTAGGCGCCGGGAAAAATGCTGAAGCGTTGATTCGACTTGCCGAAGTTTACATCACAGCCGAAAAGAAGAACCTGCCTGAAGCCGTCAAGTTGCTGCAAGCAGCAGAAAAACTTCAACCTAAAAATCCGGAGATACAAATCCTCAATGGTGACGCGTTCCTCGAGAATAATGATGGAACCTCGGCAATCAAGTATTACGAGAAGGCAAAATCATTAGACCCCAAGTCGCCTGCCGCCACATTAAGAATTGGCCAGCTTTGGCTTAGGGCGCGCAACTATCAAGGAAAAGATGGCCAAAAAGGTGCGCTTGAATACTACCAGGAAGCCATTCAATTAAGCCCTGATTTTGCACCGGCTTACCGCGAGCTTGGCGACTTGTACGCCTTGGCGCAACGTTATTCTGAAGCCAAGGAGAATTATACAAAGTATCTCGAGCTGTCGAAAGGCAACACTACTGCAAAGCGCCGTTATGCAGCCTTCCTTTTCCTGACTAAAGATTATGAGGGTACGTTAAATCAGGTGAATGAGTTGTTAAAAGTCGACACCACGTACAATATCCTCAACCGCTTAGCCGCTTATGCTGCCTTCGAAGCCAAGAAGTACGATGTTGGTTTGGCGGCCATCGAGAAGTTCCTAGCGCGTCAGCCTGAAAACAAGGTAACAGCTGCCGATTTCACCTACTACGGTAAATTGCTCTCTGCACTTGGAAAGGATTCTCTCGCGGTGATGAAGCTCGAAACGGCATTGTCGAAAGATTCTTCAAACACTGATTTGTTCAGCGACTTGGCGGTTATCTACTCTAAGCAGAAGCGTTATGAAGATGCCATCCGCATGTATCAGAAAAAAGTAAATACCGGCAAGGCCATCACTAACGATTATTTCCGAATGGGTCAGGCCTACTATCAGTTGCAGCAATTTGGAAAGGCCGATACTGCATTCGAACAAATTACCATTCAGCAGCCCAAGCTCATAACCGGCTATGTATGGAGAGCAAAGGCTAATTCCAGCCTCGATGCCGACTTAAGCAAAGGTCAGGCAAAGCCTTTCTACGAAAAAGTGGTAGAGATTGGTGAAGCCGATGAGGCCAGCGCCGCCAAGTATAAGAAAGACCTTGGTGAGGCTTACCGTTATCTGTACTCATACTACAACTTCACGGCTAAAGACAAAGCGCAGGCTCAAGTCTGGCTTGAGAAACTGGTAAACGTCTATCCGGATGATCAGCAGTTGAAAAAAGCGCTCGAAGAAATGAAGGCCGGGAAATAATCAGGCTTTCATATTGGTGAACTGAATCGGGATGTCAAGGGTTGCGGCTCTGAGCATCCCGATTACTTTTTGAAGGTCATCAATCTTTTTTCCGCTCACCCGAACCTGATCATCCATCACCTGAGCTTGCACCTTTACTCCGGAGTCTTTGATGAGCTTCATGATTTTTCTCGCTTCTTCTTTATCGACGCCCTGGCGGATGGCAATGTCTTTCCTCACCATAGCTCCACTGGCATATTGAGGTTTTCCGAAATCCATGCAGTTGGGGTCAATCTTTTGCTTGATGAGTCTGGAACGTACAATGTCTTCCATCGCTGTTAGCCTCATCTCATTTTCAGTGAGCAATTTGAGCTGGACAGCTTTCTTATCAAGCTCTAATTCCGATTTGGAGTCGCGAAAATCAAACCGCGTTTGGATTTCTTTTTTTGCCGCGTTAATGGCGTTGTCGAGCGTTTGAAGATCAACTTTAGATACGATATCAAATGAGGGCATAGGCAAATGAAGGAAGATTGGGTTAAAGTTCAAAAAAATCTGCTCAACTGATTGTTCTGTTTTCGAAATTACTATATTTGCAACCCTAAAACAGAGAAAATCAAATGTTGATCATCCCAGTTAAAGAAGGCGAATCTATCGAGAAAGCACTGAAGAAGTTCAAGCGCAAGGTTGAAAAAACCGGTCTCATCAAGGAATTACGCGAGCGTCAGAAGTTTACAAAACCTTCTGTTGAGCGTCGTGAAGAGATTAAGCGTGCAATCTACAGCGCTAAGTTTCGCACTGAGCAGCAAGGTTAATCCTTAACAGGATTTATATGGTATATACAGGGGCTTCCTTAGGGAGCCCCTTTTCTGTTTTACACCCTTGGTGTTTAATAGTTTTGCCCAAGAGTTCCCAATCAATAGACGTTTTTCGCGTTATTCGCACATATGGAGCCTGTTGCTGCGTTTTTGCATTATCTGGAATTTGAAAAAAGATATTCTCCGCACACCTTGGAGGCATATCGTTCAGATCTCATGCAATTCCAAGACTTTCTCGAAGCTGAAGAAGGATTGGTTCGCGAAACTGCTTTTTCTGAGGCCGATGCCACTTTGGTGAGGGCCTGGTTGATGAAACTCATGGAGTCTGGAATCTCTGCAAGGTCCGTCAACCGAAAAATTACAGCCCTCAAGGCTTTTTACAAGTTTAGCGTGCACAACGGCAAGTTAAACTACAACCCAATGCTCAAAGTTGTCTCTCCAAAGATTCCGAAGCGCCTTCCTGAGTACGTAGAAGCCTCAAAGCTGGATCAACTTCTTGATCATGTTGAATTTGGAGATGATCATGATGGCGTCCTGGCTAAGTTGGTTCTCGAGTTGTTCTACGGAACCGGAATGCGAAGGGCAGAATTAATTGGACTGAAGCTTTCTGATTGGGAGGCTGGGCCTCAACAACTCCGGGTTACCGGGAAAAGAAACAAGCAACGAATTGTTCCAGTTTTTCCAAACCTGGCCGAATTGCTCCAGCAATACATGAAGCATAGAAATCTACTCGAAACTCAATCTGATAGTTTGCTGCTTCGGGCAGATGGCACGGAGCTATACCCTGAATGGGTTTACAGACTGGTTAAAAGGCATCTTAGTCTGGTGAGTACTCAAAAGAAGAGAAGTCCTCACGTTTTGCGACATTCATTTGCAACCGAAATGCTCAACAATGGAGCTGATTTGAATGCCATCAAAGAAGTGCTTGGTCACGCCAATCTTTCGGCCACACAGGTGTATACTCACAACTCATTCGAAAAGCTTCGATCCACCTATACCAAAGCTCACCCTCGCGGAACCCGAAAAGATTAGACAACCGCTGGCAATTTGCTTTTCTCAGAACTCATAAACATTTGCAGAGGTTAAGGAATTGTTAACCCCTTTTGGGCGTTCATTTTCCGATTAGTTTTGAGCCATGTTCGGATTAGACCCAGCTACCACCACGCTTCTTGTTTTCTGCATTGTTTGTGCCTGTGCATTTGAGTTTATCAATGGCTTTCACGATACCGCCAATGCAGTAGCTACCGTAATTTATACAAACTCTATGAAGCCGGTTACGGCTGTGGTTTGGTCAGGTTTTTTCAATTTTCTGGGTGTTTTTCTCGGCGGTATATCTGTGGCCGTAGGTATTTTAAAACTACTGCCTCCAGAATCACTGGTCGATCAAACCGTTGGGCATAACATTGCCATTGTACTCGCCTTACTGATTTCGGCCATCATCTGGAATTTGGCTACCTGGTGGTTAGGTATACCGGCCAGTTCTTCGCACACGCTGATCGGTTCTATGCTCGGCGTTGGTATTGTGTTTTCTCTGCTTGCCGGCGATTATTCGCTCTCAGGTGTAAACTGGTCGAAAGCGAAAGATACCGGTCTTTCCCTTCTCATTTCACCTTTGATGGGATTTGGATTTACCATGGGGCTTATTGCCTTGCTTCGAACCTATGTGAAAAACAAAGTCATTTTTCAATCTCCCAAGTCGGGGCAAGAGCCTCCCGTTTGGATTCGCGGATTGCTGATTCTTACCTGCACAGGAGTTTCGTTTGCACATGGTTCGAACGACGGACAGAAAGGCGTTGGACTTATCATGCTTATTTTAATCAGCATTGCTCCGGTGCATTTTGCCCTGGATTCTTCCAAAGATCCGCTGCAAATTTCGAAGCCGGCTCAAGAGGTTTTTGCGGGAATTTCGTCGATGGAGAATCAATTGAAAGA
>CANHCM010000028.1 GCA_947459155.1 Bacteroidota bacterium
ATACGGGTGTAAACCGGCGCATTGGCGATTTGTTGGGGATGACCAATATGGCCATCCTTCGCCCCGCGAAAAACCAATTGCTCCAGCTGAGCACATACATTCCGCTCAACACGGTTGAGTTAGTTCGGAAGGCCATGTTTGAAGTGGGAGCCGGAACAATTGGTCAATACAGCAACTGTAGTTTTTCGGTGGAGGGTCATGGTACTTTCAAGGCAGCCGAGGGCGCCAATCCTTTCGTGGGTGAAATTGGCGAAACCCACACCGAGCCTGAAGTTCGTGTGGAGCTGGTTGTTCCTCGCTGGCTGAAGGGAAGGGTAGAAGCCGCGTTGAAGAAAGCTCACCCTTACGAGGTCGTTGCCTTTAACTGGATTGCCCTGGAAAATACCCACGACGAAGTAGGTTCGGGAATGGTGGGCACTTTGCCGAACCCGCTGATTGCCTCCGATTTCTTAGTAAAGGTCAAAAACACCTTCGGTGGGATGGTAAGGCATACCCGTTTGCTTTCCGACTCCATTCAACGCATCGCCTGGTGTGGTGGATCGGGCAGTTTTTTGCTCGAAGATGCCATCCGTCAAAAAGCCGATGTCTTCTTAAGTTCTGATTTTAAGTACCACCAGTTTTTCGATGCGGACAACAAAATTGTAATCATCGATATCGGACACTTTGAGAATGAGCAATTTACAATGCAGTTAATTTATGAGGTGCTGAATAAGAATTTTCCTAATTTTGCGGGCTGCATTACTCAGGTGCACACCAATCCGATTCATTATCTCTGAACCATGAGCGTAAACCTCGCAGAAACCAAGTCAGACATTACCGTTGAAGAAAAACTCCGTTCCCTTTTCCGCCTCCAGCAGGTAGATACGCAGATCGACAAGATTCGTATCGTGCGTGGTGAGCTTCCACTCGAAGTTCAGGATTTGGAAGATGAGTTAGCTGGACTTCAAACACGGGTATCTAACCTTCAGGAAGAAATTGCCCAGCTTGAAAATTCAATCAACGACAAGAAGAATGCGATCAAGGATTCTCTTGCCTTGATTAAAAAATACGAAGCACAACAAGGCAATGTGCGGAACAATCGTGAGTTTGATTCCATCAACAAAGAGATTGAGTACCAAACCCTCGACATCCAATTGTCGGAGAAGCGTATCAAGGAATTCAAAGCCGCTATTGAAGCTAAGAATGAATTGATTGCTCAGGCACAAAATACCCTGAACGAGCGCGCTTCTGATCTTGAACATAAGAAATCGGAACTGGCCGACATCGTTGCAGAAACGGAGAAAGATGAGCAAAAGCTCGTGGAGGAATCGCAAAAGGCGGCTACTAAAATCGAGGAGCGTTTGATCTCAGCGTATAAGCGTATTCGTTCCAATGCCGCCAATGGTCTGGCTGTAGTTTCTATTCAACGTGATGCTTGTGGTGGTTGCTTCAACAAAATTCCACCTCAGCGCCAGATGGATATCCGCTTGCGCAAGAAGATTATCGTATGTGAATATTGCGGACGCATCCTCGTTGACCCGGAAATTGCGGGTGAGATTGCTTCTTAATTCATAAAAACTTCTCAATATTGAAGGGAATTCGAAAGGGTTCCCTTTTTTTATGCTTCGCCTCTGCTGTTTTCTTATTGGCCTCATATCGCTGTCTTCGCTCAAAGCCGGCGAATACCTGCTGTCTTCAGGTGTCAGGCAAGTGTGGGAAGCACAGCTGCGTTTCGATTGGGAGAAAGTCCATGGGGCGCTGGAAACGGTAACAATCCAGGAACCCGACAATCTTTTCTATGCATTTCTGGAAGCCAGAACCCTGTTTCTGAAGGTAATTCTTCATGATAATCCAGCCGATCTGCTGCAATTCCGGCTTCGGAACCAAGAACACCTGGAGAAATTAGAAAGCGCCTCCAAAGAATCAGCATTTTCCTTGTTCTGCCTCGCCGAGTTTCATTTGCAATCCTCCTTCATTCACGCCCGCGAGTCGGAACCCATCAGCGCAGCCCGAGCCTTACGAAAGGCATTCCATTACAATGACCGAAACCGCGAGCGTCATCCCGATTTTACCTTACAGCTCAAAACGCAGGTAGTTTTACAGGCACTGGCCTCGGCCATACCGAACTCCTATCGTTGGATGGCCGATTTGGCCGGAATCTCCGCAAGCTCTCGTCAGGCATTGCAAACCTTACAGGAGTTTAGAAGCACTTTGGTCAATCAATCAACATATCCATTCCTCAAGCCTGAGCTTCACTTTATCGAGGTATTTATCGCAACCCAACTCAATGAGAATATTCGCGCGATTGCTGTGTCTGATGACATTGCGAATCACCCTTTGGTTTCGCTGAGCCAAATGCTGCACCATCAAAAGCAACGCAATGCAAGGGCTGTATTGCAGGCCTATCAGCAGTTCAGGGCCACGAAGGCTTCCACCTTTCCATACTTGTTCTACCTGCAGGCTGAAGCTTTGCAAAACTCAGGTCGATCGGCAGCTTCGTTTCGTTACTTCTTACTGAACAGCCATGGAAACTGGTTTCGGGCTTCTGCCTTGCGAAAGTTGGCCTGGGAAGCGTTACTGTTGGGGAATCCAAACGAGTACACCCGGCGCATGCAGCAAATCCTCGAGCTGGAGCAATTTCCCTCCGAAGAAGACCGACAGGCGAGGCGAGAGGCTCAACTCCAGCGAAAACCACTGCCAGGCCTACTCAGGTCGAGGCTCCTGGCCGATGGTGGTTTATACGACGAAGCCTTGATGGCTGCTCAAAACGATGTACATCAGCTTCGGGACCGATACGATTCTACTGAGTGGCATTACCGTCGTGGAAGGGCCTTGCAAGGACTTAACCGCGGAACAGAAGCGGTGGCCTGTTTTGATCAAACCATTGCACTGGGACAAAAATTGCCGGAGTATTTCGCAGCGTCGGCAGCGCTCCAGGCGGGCATTCTGTTGAAGGAGAAAAATCCGACTTTGGCCCGGAACTACTGGCGCAAGGTGGGTCGTTTTCCCAATCACCCGTATAAAAAAAGCCTCGACGCAAAGGCCGAGGCTTTCCTGAGTTTATAGTGGTTATGTTAGAGAATCAAAAGCGGGTACCGATTGAGAACACGAAATTGTTGTTTCGAATTCGGGTATTTGCCGGCTGAATGTCTAAACCGGGAGCTGAATAAGGGAAAAACATCAGGTCCTGTCCGGAAAACGAATAGGAAACATCCATAAAGAAGTAATTATTCCGATAGCCTCCACCCAATGAATACACCTGATAGGCCTTTCCAAAAGCGGTGTTTTCATAAGGCGTTCCGATCAATTGAACACCGCCACGGGCATACAAATCGTTGAATCGTCCTTCCAGACCAATCCTCAGGTTTCCGCTATTGCGAAAGCCATCTCTGATTTGGTCATTAAATGCTGCATAAGAATCCGCGTCATCGATCAGCCGCAGGCGTGAATAGTTTACCATTTCATAGTCGATGGAGAGCAAGCCCAACTTCTTGTAGACGAAAGCACCACTAAAGGTGAATCGCGCCGGGTTTCTTAATTTATATTGATATTCTCCATCGGGTGAGGCATAATAAAAATCGCCGGTTGCCAGACTGCTGCTCATTTCGGAGAAGTACTCGGTACGCACCGTGTAGTCGAGTGGTAAAAGTGCCGAAGCGCCAAGCCTGAAGAAGTCATTCACCCGATAAATGGCACCTGCCCTCAGGGCTATTGATGTAGCCCGGTCGCTAAGGGTTTGTCTGTATTCTAAATTGTTGAAGCCGGGTACCGAATCGGTCTCGTTGCGCTCAGAGTAAGTGTATTCGCGTTCATAAACGATACGGCGAATGGCCAGGCTGCCTCCAACATATAAACGATTGCTGTAATTGCCGGCGAAGGCAATATTGGTTTCTCCGGCTCTGCCGCGGGCTTCGATTAGTCCGCGTTGGGTCATCCCCCCGTTTAGGGGACCATAAATACTGGTATAACCGCTGCCTGTGGTTTGGTCCGGATCGATTAGGAACGTTTGGTAGGCCAGCGCAGAGCCGAAGGGATTAAGGTTGCCCGGACTTGCATTTCCAGCGTCGAGAATGAACTGTTTGACCAATGAGTTGTCGGGATTCACTCCCTTGAAGCTCCAGCGTTCGCTGAAATTGCTTTGTTTGTTGTATCCGATGGCAAAGGTAGTGCTGAGCCAGCCTTTGGTTTTCAGGCGGTTAAAGGACGGAGAGTGGATGACCAAATGCAAATTCGGAATGTTGAAGTTGAATTTTCGGTCGTCGGAACTACTACCGTAAAATGTGCTACTTCCTGAGGCGTTGAAAATACTGGCACTTCCGCCGAATTCGCTCATTCGATACATTCCAATACCGGCCGGGTTAACGCTTGCACTTGAAAAATCGGCTCCAACGGCTCCGATTGCACCTCCCATACCGTGAGATAATGCGGTGCCGCCGGTTTGAGTCCTGCTGTATCGCACCGCATCGTCGGTGTTTTGTGCCGGCAACTCTGAAATCAGAGCTGCCAGCACGATCATCAAAACACTATTTTTATTCATCATCCTGAATTTCAAGGATTAACGACGAGGTGAACTCATTCTGTTTCCGCCCGAAGGAGCGCTTGGCCGCGGGCTGCTGCTTGGGCTGCTCATGCGGGGACTACTTTCCATACGAGGAGAGCTCATGCGAGGAGAGCTTTCCATGCGTGGTGAACTCATCCTTGGGCTGCTTTCCATGCGTGGACTGGATTGCATACGCTGCTCACGCTGAGGCGTTTGGTATTGTTGGTATTGTTGGTTCATGTTGCGCTGTTCGCGCTGAGGACTTTGGTACTGCTGAAAGTTGTTCTGACGTTCAGGCTGACGTTGGTACTCCTGATAGTTGTTCCTTGGAACCGACTGTGGCTGCCGATACTGCTGCTGTTGCTGCGGCATTTGTTGGAAGTTGTTCCTTGGCTGGCTTTCGGGTTGACGCATCTGTGGCTGCACTGGATTGCGTTGTTCCATTTGAGGTTGACGGAAATCCTGCTGGCGCGGCTGCTGCTGTACCGGTTGGTCGGGGCGAACAGATGGATTCGTTGGCTGACGCACATCGTTAGGACGCGTGATAGGCTGTGGTGAATACTGTTCGGGGCGTGTAGTAGGCTGCTGAGGACGCACCGTTGAAGGTGTGTTTGGGCGCACCACTTCGGGCGTGTTATTCCGAATGGCGTTGTTGTAGTTGTAGTTCGGATTGTACAACTCTTTCTGTGGAGCTCCCGTTACAGGTTGTCCGGGGCGGCTCTGCAATCCACCATTTACCGGACTCACACCATTGCCGGGGTTGCGCAAATCGTTCGATGGGCGTGTACCGAAAGGTGAGCTTGGCGTATTGTCGGAGATTACCTGCGGCTGTGAGGAATTCACAGGAGCGCTGGTGTAGTTGTCGGCCTTAGGTCGGGTTACACCTTGCTGAATGAGTTGATCTTTGCCGCTGGTACCGGAAGGAGCCGGACTGAATTGGTTCACCTTGCCGGGCTGTTGAGCTTGTACAGGCTGAGTGCCGGTTCCCGTCTGTTTACCCGGTTGTTGAGCCTGAACAGGCTGAACTCCGTTAGGCGTTTGTTTTCCGGGTTGCACTGGACTGTTTATATCCTGTTTTCCGGGGCTTGATGGATTTTGCACTCCATTTACGCCGGGTTTAGTGCTATTGTTTTGAACGGTGCCGGGTTGTTTGCCGCTTCCGGTGTAAGCATTGTTTTGGTTCACCGGTGTAGAGCCACCTTTTACATCTTGAGCGGTACCGAGGTTGTTAACGGGTTTTACCACATTGCCTCCGGTCGAGTTCACCAAGGGCTTTCCATCTTTTCCACTGTGAGCTACAGAAGGCGTCATACCTAACTGCTTCGAAAAGTTAGAAGTTAAGTTTGGTGCTGTAGTGAATCCTGAGCCGCCTCCGATTCCGCCCGTGTTAGGACCGTATGAAATCGGAGCGTTGAAATTATAGGTGTTATAATCGAAGCTGTTGTAATACACCGGGTTGTTGAACATGTTGTTCATCATCATGCCGTAGGCAAAACCATTGTTAAACCCTTGCTGAAAGCCTAAACCATAGTTAAATGGAGAGTAGAAGAAAGGGTTGTAAGCGAATGGCGACATAAATGGATCGTAGCCCCAGGTGTTCCAACGCCAAGGGTTGTTGAAATGCCAAGGATTGTTCCAGGGGTTGTTCCATGAATTGAAGCCGATGTTAATGTTCCAGCCGTTGAATGAATTCCATCCGAAGTTAATTCCGGGTGTCCAGGTGTTCCAGCCCCAGGGTACGAATGGATTGAAGAATGAGTAGGTGGAGTAAATGGAGTTGCCGAACATGAATGGATCGTAGTTGTACCAGTACATGTTGGTGAAGAAAGGATCGTAATATCCGAAACCGGGCATGGGGCGGTGGAATCGACGAATGCGGGAAGCGAACATGTAATCGTAATAGTCATCCATATCGTAATCAACGTCGTAGTAGTTGTTCACGATAGGAGCGCCGCCGTTGTTGTCGGGCATTGGGGTATAATCGTTTGTACGAGCTCCGGCTTGGTTATCGGGAGTATCAAATCCATCCATGTTTTCGACTGATTCGCGTGGGGCGGATTCAGCAGGCTGGGTTTGATTGAGTTTTTTAAGTTGTCGTGCTTCTCTTCGGGCATCGGCCAAAGAGTAATATCGGTCGTCGGCCTCGAAGCGAGCGGTGTTCCGGTTGGTGCTGCAGGAAGTGCTGAGGATCATCAACACAACTCCTGATAGAATCGGTAGGAGTTTCATGATACCGGGTTTATGTAAAGTAAAAAGGGACATTCGGCGAAGGCAGCGGTTTTGTGTTAATTTTGCCGCTGACGACGCGATTTTTACAAATACCATACCACACAAAAAATACATGAGTAAAGTATTGGCAAGCCGTGAGGAAAATTACGCTCAATGGTACAACGATCTGGTAATCAAGGCCGATTTGGCCGATAATTCCGCTGTTCGCGGATGCATGGTCATCAAGCCTTATGGTTACGCCATTTGGGAAAAGATGCAGCAGGCACTCGACCAGATGTTCAAAGACACCGGACATGTGAATGCCTATTTCCCTTTGTTCATTCCTAAGTCGTTTTTAAGCAAAGAAGCGGCACACATCGAAGGTTTTGCCAAGGAATGTGCTGTGGTAACGCATTACCGCTTGAAGAACGATGAAAACGGAAAAGGCGTTATTGTCGATCCGGCAGCTAAACTCGAAGAAGAACTCATCGTTAGACCTACTTCAGAAACAATCATCTGGAACACCTACAGGGATTGGATTCAGTCGTACCGCGATTTACCCTTGTTGATTAACCAATGGGCCAACGTGGTGCGTTGGGAGATGCGCACCCGCCTCTTTTTGCGCACTGCCGAGTTTCTCTGGCAGGAAGGTCATACAGCCCATGCAACTGCCGAGGAAGCGGTAGAGGAAACCCGCCGAATGCTCGATGTGTACGCCGATTTTGCGGAGAACTTTATGGCAATTCCGGTGATCAAAGGGGTTAAGACCGCCAATGAGCGTTTTGCCGGTGCTGTAGATACGTATTGCATCGAGGCATTGATGCAGGATGGCAAAGCCTTGCAAGCCGGCACTTCGCACTTCTTAGGTCAGAATTTTGCCAAGGCCTTCGAAGTGAAATTCACCGGTAAAGATGGAAAGCAAGATTATGTGTGGGCCACTTCATGGGGCGTTTCTACCCGTTTGATGGGTGCCTTAATCATGACACACAGCGATGATAAAGGCTTGGTTTTGCCTCCTAAACTGGCTCCTTTTCAGGTGGTTATCGTTCCGATTTATCGTTCAGACGAAGAGTATCAAACCGTTTGTGATGCCGGACGAGCCATTAAAAAAGAGCTTGAACGCTTTGGGGTAAGGGTAAAACTCGACGATCGCGATACCCACAAGCCCGGATTTAAATTTAATGAGTACGAGTTACGCGGAGTTCCTTTGCGCATTGCCATTGGTCCGCGCGATGTTGCTAACGGAACCGTTGAGGTTGCCCGCCGCGATACCCTGGAAAAAGAAGTATTGCAGATGGCCGACCTCAGCAACAAGGTGGTTCACTTACTCGAGCAAATTCAACAAAACCTTTACACCAAGGCTTTGTCGCACCGCGAACAGAACACGCACAAGGCCGACCATTGGGACGAGTTTATTCAAAAGCTCGACATCGGTGGGTTTGTTTATGCTCATTGGGACGGCACCTCAGAAACGGAAGAGAAAATTAAAGACCTCACCAAGGCAACCATTCGTTGCATACCTTTAGGCAATCCTTCGGAAGAGGGTCGCTGTATCCTCACCGGAAAACCATCTACCCAACGGGTAATTTTTGCCCGTGCATATTGATTGAATTATGGCGAATGCAGAAGAACTTATCCTTCAAACCCTCAAAGAAAAAGCCTGTTTAAAGCAGGATATTTTTAAGCTGACCATCGATATTTTTGATGAGTTTAAGCAGGAACTGAGAAAGATTGCCGTATCGCTCAACGAGCAAATACAGCAGGTTGATAAGCGCGTTGTGGTTGAGTACCACGAACGTTCGCCGTTCTCAATTTACATCAGAACTGCCGGCGATTTGCTCGTTTTTGAAATGCATACCAATGTGTTTCTTTTCGACAGCCAACATAAAATATGGAATTTGAGTTATCTTGACGAAGATAATTCCCGTGGCTATTGCGGCTTGATTTCGATGTACAACTTCCTTTCCGACTCGATGAAGTACAAACGCGTGAACGACGTTGGTTATCTCATTGGTCGGCTGTTTGTGAACAAAGACAGGCATTTTATTGTGGAAGGCAAGCGCCAGATGGGATTTTTGTACAACAATTTTTCGGCTGATGTGCTTAACGCGGATCGTATTCGTGAGGTGATTCATTCTGCGATTCTCTTCGTGTTAAACTTTGATTTGCTGACGCCTCCGTATGAAGCGGTGCAGGAGGCTTCCATCAACCAATTGAACGAAAACGCGCAGATGATGAATTCGGTTACCGGCAAGCGGCTTGGTTTTCGTTTTCACAACGACGAAGACCAAATCGTATGAAGAACCTGGTTGCCCTCATTGCACTGTCAGTAATGGTGCAAGTTGGTAAAGCGCAGGTTTTAGATTATCATCAAATCAACGTAGATACGGCTCAGGCCGTTCAGGTGAAGCGCCTGGCCGGCGATGACAAAGTGAGCAGCTTTGCGATTGTCGTAAACGATTCGGTTCAGGCTCACTTTCATCAATACCACTCTGAACATGTATATGTGCTTGAAGGTGGAGGCCTCATGAGGCTTGGAGATCAACGATTTGAGGTAAAGGCCGGAGACTTCATTTTCATCCCGCAGGGAGTCATCCACGCAGTGAAAGCCCACAAAGGCCAAGCCTTGAAAGCACTTTCGATTCAGGCACCAGCTTTCGATGGGAGCGACCGTGTGACCGTTCCCCAAAAATAAACCCCTGCAAGCCTAAAGCTCACAGGGGCAAACGGTTAAGGTTAGGTTTACCGTTTTATGATTGATCTGCTGCCCTCGAACTCGAGGCGCTTATCGTTGCTGATGTTTAGGTGGTACACGCCCGCCGGCAAATCATTAATGTCGAGGCGAATGCTGGAGCGACCTTCCGGAATTTCGATCGGTGCCGACAGGAGTAACTGTCCGGCCGTGCTGAATATCGAAATGTTGGCCCGGGTGGCCTGATCGGCATTGAACTGCAGATCGACGAATGCGCTTGCCGGATTTGGCGACAATTGCAAAGTGTTGGTGGAAACTTGTTTACAGCTTACAAAAACCGGGTCGAAGATTTCGAAGTTTCCGTTAAAGTCGGTTTGGCGTAGACGGAGGTAGCTTCCTTTTGAACTGCCCGACTTGAGCGTAGCTTCGTAGGTTCTGGTGGTGTTGGAGTTTCCTGCACCCTCGATGGCATAAACCTTCTTCCAGCTTAGAGCATCTTCGCTTTCTTCAATCTCAAACAAGCGGTTGTTGGCTTCTGAAGCAGTGCTCCAGCGCACCAAATACTGATCGCCCAGGCACTCGGCTTCGAATGTGGCCAGCTTGATTGGCAAGGCATTGTTCTCTCGTGAACCACCCGTCCAGGTTGAAAATTCGGCAATATTACTCTTCACAAGCTGGTTGTTCGCTGCATCGAGTGTAGCCCACTGCACATTCCAATACGCACCATCGAAACGCCAAAGGTCAAGCTCAGTTTCTGCAATAGTGCCGAGCGGAGTGCTGAGCTCATTGTCGAAGTAATTGAACTTCAGGGTGGCGTTGAGGTTGCTGTTGTTGGTTGGGTGGATTTCGTAATACCGGTTTATTCCAAAGCCTGCATTGTAGGTTTGTTGTTGATGACCTCTCACCAATGTGGTAAGTCCCATGTTACCCGCGCAGGTCAACGTGGCTCCAAGTCCGGCTACATTCACATCGCTGATGTTGTTGAGTACACGCTGGGCGCTGATGGTTCCACTTGAACCGTAAATACGATTGTCGCTGGTTTCGTTGAGAACCGTTCCGGTTGTGCTCAGTTGGATGCTGTTCCCGTTCAGGTCAATATCGCCCGAAAGCATATTGAGATTTCCAAGAACTGTAATTGGAGTCGCCAACAACAAAGATAGGTCGCTCGCCGCTTTATTAATGGTAAGGTTTGTAAAGGTGGATGGCTGTCCGATGAACCATGAGCCCTGTGTACCGCTAAGTGTAACCGGACGACCATTGAGGCTCAGTTGTCCACCCACATTCAAATCGCGTTGAATTTCAAGTGAAGCATCATTGTTTAACGAAAGACCCGAGCCGGTTAAGATGTTCAGGTGGGTTCCTGCCCTAAAGTCGCCACTCAAAGTGGAGCTGCTATTGTTGATCATCATCACACCGTTGCCTTGGGTTGCGCCTCCTTGCGATTGGATGTTTCCAAATACACTGAGGTTGTGCGTCGCCGGAATGTTAATGACTACACCTGAAGCGATTGACAAATCGCGGCAAATGCCATTAGACCCGCTATGAATGGAAGGCTGATTCGCCACCAATCCAATCGTCACATCGTCGTTCAAGCCGGGTACTTCGTTAGGTTGCCAGTTGCCGGCAAGATTCCAGTTTGTATTCACATTTCCGGTCCAGATAAGTCCATTCACCGCTTCGCCGACCTGGAATAAACCAAAGGCTGTTAAGCCGGCCGTTTCAGTAAAGAGTGGCTGACCATTACTGCTTCCATCCATGGTCCACAATCCGTTGAAGAGTCGTGATGTTTTGAACGACAATGGGTTTGCTGATGGGTCAATGTCGGCTGTGTTGAAGTGGAAGCGCGCAGTGTACGACGAGAATCCGAGCAACGACTGGGCGCTTAGTGTCCAGGTTCGGTTTACCGATTTCTGACTATTGATACCACTGAGGTACATGTCGGGGTGATCGCCCGGCGCAGTGCTTGCCATCAAACTACCGCCATTTCCTATGGTTCCGCTAAAGTTGATGGCCACCGGGGCATACCGAATTTCGTCGCCGATTTCAAAGTTCACCGCCGCGGTCGCAGCCTGCAGTCGTTTGCGAAGATTACCATTCACATAGCTGGTTGATGACCCACCGCTAACACTGCCCGACACTCCGATAATCAATTCGTTGGAGTTGGTTTGCACCAGGCCTTGAATAAGGTTCAGGTGCAGGACATTCATCGAAGCCGTTAGTTCTTTAACTCCACCATTGGCAATGCGCAGTGTGGTAAAGTTTGTGGCTCCGCTCAGTGTTTGGTTGGTTCCATTCAACTCGACAATTCCCAGGCCGCCGGGTATAAATCCACCCAAACCAACAAGGTTGGTCCAGTTTCCTCTCACCTGCATCTGGCGATTGAAGGTGTTCGAGACTTGTCCGGCCGAAATAGATACGTTACCATTGATGATTAAGTCGGCGGCCGGCAAAGTTTTGGTGCCCGTTCCGCTGAATGTTAAATGGTTGTACACAACCTGAGTAGGAAGTGTTGCCGCTGTATTGGAGTTGTATTCAAAGGTTCCACCACCGCTCGAAACAAAGGCATTGTAATTACCTCCAGGGAAGATAAAGGAGTTGGAGGCCGTTGGAGTAATTCGTACTAAACCGGTTCCGTTCACCACCCCGAAATTGTGTCCGAAAGTGTTCCCGAGAACCAGATTTCCGTGAATTACCGAAGTAGGGGCGTTTTTATTGTTGTCGGTAACAGTGATTGTGTGTCCGCTGGCGATGACAATATTTTTCCCACTGGGCGCAACGGTTGCAGGTGGGCCATCGTGCTGCAAAGTAAGGTCGGTTGACCATGCGTTGAGGTCGTTCCAGTTTCCTCCGTTGGTCGCGCTTCGGCTAAAGTATGTTTGAATCACCCCAAACTCGGTGCTTTCGCCGGCGGTAAAGTCGCCATTGAGGTAGTTCACCCCACTCAGCGTAATCCGGTCGGTAGCGGCATTTACGGTCGACGGAATCCCTCCAACCGGAACCCAAACATTGTTAAAGTATCTTCCGGCTCGGTAATTCGCTTCCGTTCCATTGAGTGCGTCTCCCGGAAAGTAAGCGTATTGATGGGTGTAGCTGGCGCCGGGGCTAAATCCGCTGCCGAGCACACTCCAGTAGAATTCAAGTTCGAGGTTTGCGGCATCGGTCGTTGCAGGGTGTTTAATGTTTACCGGCTTCGCCGTGATGACACCCGTAGCGGAGTTGCCGCTGATGCTGTATTCGGCTGGCGTGTATTTTAAGGTTGTGCCAAAGGGGAAGTTGAAGCTCATCTCTCCCGCGGCAAATTGCTTTCTAACCCCAGCATCCGAAACAACACCATTCAAGCGGACCATCATATTAGGATTGATGGCTCCTGTAGCATTGGCGTTGGCCGCAAAGCTCAGAAGGAAGTTGTTGATGTACAGAATTCCTTGACTAAAGTTGAGGTTCTCGTTAATGGTGAGTGCAGCAGTGAGCTCTGCTCCAACCGAATTGGCGAGCCGGAGCTTATCGATGGTAGCCTGACCATTGCCCAGAAGCAGCTGATTGGTTGCTCCTCCAAGAACCAAATAGCCGTTTTCAGAGAAAATATCGTGCTGACTTTGCACGTTGCCCAGCACAGTCATGTTGTTGTTGCCCAAACTCAAGTCGCCTGCGGTAAGGCTTAAGTTCCCGTTCACCCTCACCTGCGTATTGTTTTGCAGCTGAATGGTTGCAGTTGGGTTGGTATTGTTGATGACCAAATTGGCAAAGTTGGTGAGGTTGTTCAAAACACCACCAATGAGCTGGCTTGAGGTGTTGCCGTTCATGATTGTGGTTTGTCCGCTCGTGCCCGGTTTAAATCCGCCCGAGTTTAAGCCGATGGCACTGCTGGTGTGTGTATTGGTGAAGTTTCCACCGATAAGGACATCAAAACCGTTAGCTCTGAATTCTGAATTCCCTTCAATAAAGAAGTTGTTGAGAATGCTGAGTGCCGCGTTGTTATTGTTCACGAATTTATTGGTGGTTTGACCATCAATTCGGAGATTGTAGAAAGGACTCAGCGAATACAGGTTGAATGAGGAGTTGGAAGGAGTATTCGCGGTTCCAATCACCACCTCGCCGCCGGTCATTGAAAAGCTTGAAGGCGTTAAGTAAATGTCGCCAAAGAAGTTGGAAGGAAGTCCGGAACGATCGAGAATAAGCAAGGCGTTTTCCGACATTGAAAACGAAGAGCCCTGGTTGAGGATTTCGAACTTAGCCCGGTCAAGGTTGAAAGAACTGGCTGTTTCCGGGTTTTTGCCCCTCACCAGCACCGTACTATTTCCCGACTGAGCATACTGCACACTTCCTTGCACCGAGAAGATACTTCTTCTGAACTGTCCGTTGATGTTAAGTACTCCATTGTTGCGAACTTCAACCGATGGAGTTCCGGCAGCGCTGTATTCAAGATCGTTGTGTGCGGTATTGCTGGCTGCGCCAATGTTTACCGTACCCTCAAGAATTTCCAGTTGGCCGGCCAAAATCACATCAGAACCATTCGAGTTGTGTTGGGTAAGGTTGAGGATGGCTGAAGGGTGGTTTACAGATAGTCTTGTTCGGGCCGGAATGGAGAAGCTGAGGTTGTTTTCGTTGTTCATCAGCAAGGTTACCGCCTTAGAAACACGGAAAGTTCCGTTTATCAGATTCAACCAATTGCTGTTGGGTACCTGAATGTTACCCGCCATGGTTAGGTTGGTCAGCAGTGAGGCATCCTCACCTTTGTTTATGTTTAGTTGGAAGAAGCTGGCAAGTGCTGAGGCATTGCTTCCATCAATTACAGAAGCCGAATTCCCCGTCATTTCGATTATCCACTTCGAGTTTGCATTGTAAAGCAGGTTGCCATTCACGCTAAGGTTACCATGAAGTTGAATGCGGTTCAGCACACCAGAGGCATGGGTGGCATTCATTGTTGCATCCGCGCCAATAGAGAGGTTTCCTCTCACTTCAAGGTTTTGGACAAACTCACTTCGCGAGCTAAGTCTTCCGCCATTCACATTGAGGTTACCCAGAATGGTGATGGTATGCGAGGCGTTTTCGGCCAGTGACGCTTCAGCAGAAGCTGAGCTGCTGTTGATACTAAGGTCTTCGAAAATGGTGAAGTCGCGCCCCGGCATAATGATTCGGTTATTGCCGGAAGGATTGATGTTCAGGTTTCGATAGCTGGGAATCTCCATTAATGTTGGCGAAGCCGTTGTGGCCGGAATGGTGAAGTTGCTGCCTGAGGTATAGTATTCTGCAGCTCCGCCGTCGGGTAAGAAGAAAAGACCAAAGTCGCCAGCCGGGAATTGCGCGGTTGCTGCGCTGGAAGAGATCCGGATTTTACCGGCGCCACCGGCAGTAGAGTAGGGCAGAGCTCCGAAGTTATTGCCTTGGGTGCTTCCCAAATCGAGGGTCGACCCGGCATTGATGAGCAATGAGCCCGCCAGTGTATTGTTTTGCGTAACGGTAACTGTATGGTTAAACATAGCGCCATCACCAATAAACACTGGTACGTTCGCATTGGGAATGCTGCCCGATGCCGTTCCATTGTGGCCGGTGTTTGACCAGGTGGCCGGACTGTTCCAGTTGCCGTTGGCCCGGCTGTAAAACGGCACCACTGTTCCAAAAGCAGCCGGCACTCCTGCGGTGTAATCGCCCTCAAACTTGTTGAAAGGGGTAAAAAGGATATCGTTGGTGCTTTCGTTCACCGCATTTACGTTGTTTACGGTGGTGTAGGCTATTTCGGCGTAGTTGTAGTAGCCTGGAATGTAAGCTGTGTTGTCGGGAAGGCTACCGTAATTGAAGGTGAGGTTGATTGAGTTTGCCGCAATGCCACTGAATCCGTTTTGGTTGAGTTTCCAGTAATAAGCGAAGGCATTGGTGTTGGTTACATACAGCTGCTGCGCATTTACCGGCCTGAGGTCAATTGTTCCCAATGTGGTAGGGGCTGTAGTGAAAGCAACAGTGGCCGGCGTATAATTGGTGCCTGTTCCAAATGGAAAGGTGAAACTGAGTACTGATGGGGCATAAACCTTCGCAATACCTCCATCGGAGAGGAATCCACGGGTTCTGATAAAGCGGTTCGATGAGAACCCACCGGAGCCTGCAGTGATTGTGGCCGCTGCAGCTAAGGTTAGACGATGATTTTGAAGGTCGAAAATTCTGGCGGTATTCAGGTGAAGGTTTGCAGTAATTTGGAAAGCAGCGGTAGCATTGGCTTGCACGCTTCCATTGCTTCCACCGTTACTCGAAAGGCTGAGGTTGCGAATCTCGCCATCACCATCGCCATGTAGAATTTGCAGGTTAGTTCCGGTTAAGTTTAATGCAGCGGCACCAACACCGTAAATTCGTGTGTTGTTGGTGACATTCCCATCTACATTCAGGTTCTTGTTGGCATGATTTAATTCGCCCTGATTAACCTGTAGATTTCCACGGATATTCAGCAAAGTTGCTGATCCGGTTATCTGTAATGTACTGTTTCCGGCCTTCTCCAATGCGAGCGAATTGATACCCGTGTTTGTGCTTGGCTGGTAGGGACTTGCCGTATTTCCACTTTCTACTTTCATGCCCCATACGTAAACACCCATTGAAGCATTACCTACGTAAGAAGTTTGGCAACTGGCATTTCCGAGGGCTAAACGAGCTTGGTATTGATTGCTACCATTTGATGTGGCGCTGATGCGGTACCAACCATCGGCGAGTGCTGTGATTGAAGTGCCCTGGATTGCACCCGATGTTGATGTAACGCTACCGCTTCCGGTGAGATTAAAATTGGCAACAGCCATCGAAGCGCCCGGACCAACTTGGAGGGAAACACAGTTTCTTCCAGCCGGTTTCACATGGATGGATACGGTAACCGGCCCTCCTGCACTTGGAATGGTTGGCGTAGTAAACCTGTGTTGCCCATTTCCGGTTGTTTCATTCACAAGTTCTGCACTTTGAACGCCGTTCGGAGCTATGCCCGCATTTTGAGTTGAACTGAGATTTTCAAAAGTGTAGTTTGAACCCGGAATGATGGATTCAGGCCCATTGATCAAACTTGTACCGCCAGTGCTTTCAAAAAGGGTGGTTCCATTCAAAGCGAGATTCTGAGAGGAGCTGCTGTTGAAACGAATCGAGTTATTACCCGAAATGAGTGTAGCGTTGGTATTGATGTTTAGATTACCACCAATCACCAAATCCTCGTCCATTGCATTGAACACAGGCGAATTGCTGCTTAAGATATTTAAGTCGCTTAGTACCGTTAAGGCAACCGCCGGCACGTTTGAACGCGTGGCTTCGGAGCCCGTTAACGACCAGTCGACAGCGTTTAATCGAACCTGTGCATTACCCGCAGTGGCTCTTCCAATATTCACGGTGTGTAAAGGCACTGTGCTGGTCACATCGAGGTTAATGTTGCCCGTTGTGTTGAAGTTAAGCGTACCACCACTTACTTCATAGTTGGCCGAAGAACAAGCTACCATAAACCCTCCGTTTGGTGTAATGCCACCTGTTGAGGTGCGGGTGATGGTAATGGTTCCTCCCGACATCTTAAACACGTTTTCGGGATACGGAAGCGAAAAGATGGAGTAGAAGCTTTGTTCGCCGCCTCCATTTCCAAGCAGGTTGAGTGTTCCCGCAGTCATCTCAAAAGATCCGCGGTGGGTTGTCGCCGTTACGGATGTTCTGATAATCCCTGCAACGACTGTTCCTCCCAAAATCTCAATGGCCCCGGATTCGCGAATTACAATGGCTCTTTGCCCATTCTGGCAAGTCAATGTACCCGAAGTAATTCGAATGGTGCCGTATGGAACTAAGGCGCCAGCCAAACCGCCATCGGTAATGTTGGCGCCATCGATCCACAAACGCGGAACCGTTGTAGGGCTTCCTAAATCGAAGTTTCCACCGCCGCCTCCAATGAGCACCGGAATATTGATGTTTTCTCCGAAACGTATGGTTCCGTTTCCATTAGCCTGGAAGGTATTTCCCCGATTTACAAAAAAGGCATTTGCACCCGGAGCAGCAGCAACGAGTAACTGAAAGCCGATTGATTTTGTCGAACTGAAACCATAGAATGTAGTGCTGCTTCCCGCATTGAGCTGGATGCTTGTATTGGCATTACTACCCAGCATGTTCAGATTTGCCGCACCATCGGTCGCATTGGCATAATCGGCCGAATTGGTGAAATCGATGGTGCCGTTGCTGGTTAGGTTGCCATGTATATTTATGGTATGAACTGCATTGAAGTTTCCGGTTACCCAAGTGCAGCCGCCGCCCAGGGTCACATTACGCATAATGGTCACTGTTCGGGCGGTGGTTGAGTTCCCCAATACAAAAGTGTTGCTGCCTGAACCGGTTCGGCTAACACTCAAATTGCCATTGATAGTGAGGTTGTGATTCAGAATCAGGCTGGTAGCTGTAGAAGTGCTATTTGTGTACTCGAGGTTGTTGTAAGTGTTTAGCGTGCTATTCAACTCCAGCGCCGTTGCACCGATGTTGTAGTATTCAATGGTTCCTCCGGTGGCCGCTACAAACTGCGTGTAATTGCCATTAGGCAGTGTTGTGGATGACAGACGGAGTTTCCCTTCGCCGCTTACTGGACCAAACTGGTGTCCGGTAGAGCCGCCTAAATCAAGCACACCACCTTGTTGGATGGTCACAGAGCCAACTGTTGTTGCAGCAGCCATATTGTTTACGGTTCGGCCGTTGAGGATGATAATCTGGTCACCGGCTTGAGGCACCATCGGACTCACAAGGGTGTTTCCCGATGGATCGGTGGTCCAGGTATTGGCTGAATTCCAATTGCCCGACTGGTATGAATAGAGTGCTGATCGTATTGTGGGGTCGATGGCTGTCCAGGAGCCACTCAAGATGGTTGTTCCGTTTGAGATGAATGGATTGG
>CANHCM010000029.1 GCA_947459155.1 Bacteroidota bacterium
AGATCTTTTTGTAAATCTAAAATCCAACGAATAACTTCTTGATTTGCCAATCCATGCAGTGGGCCGGCCAAACCGTTAATTCCGGCTGAGAAGGAGTAATAAGCATCGCTCAGGGCTGAGCCTACCAGATGTGTTGCATGCGCAGAAACATTTCCACCTTCATGATCTGCGTGAATGGTAAGATAAAGGCGCATCAATTCGGCTACTTCATGGGAATCGTAACCTAGCATATGTGCAAAGTTAGCCGACCAATCTAATCCTGATTTGGGCTCAATTTGCTGATTGTTGTGGTAAGTCCTTCTATAGATATAGGCTGCCAATCGTGGCAAACGGGCAATCAAATTCATTGAATCCTCAAACATTGGATTCCAGTATTCTTTTTTATTGATTCCTTTTTCGTACTCACGTGCAAAAACAGAATCTGTACGCATGGCGAGAATGCCGATGCTAAACTGAGTCATTGGATGCGTGTGAATGGGTAATGCATCAATGGCTTTGTATACGTGCTCAGGCAGTGAAGATCGCTGTTCCCAATCTGCACTTATCGATTTCACATCTTCCACGCTTGGAATCCGTCCGGTAAGCATGAGAAAGAAAATTCCTTCCGGCAGGGGTTCATTGCCGTTTTCGGCCTTGGGCAATAAAATGTACAATTCAGGAATGCTGTATCCTCTAAAACGAATACCTTCTTCGGGGTCAAGTTTCGATGTTTCGGTGATCATCCCAACCATCCCTTTCATACCCGAGAATACCTGAGCCGCAGTAATCTCTCCTAGTTTAACATTGCCATGTTCAGCAATTAGATTTTTCACTTCGGCTGCATGCGGATGAATGACTTCTGAGAAGAGGTTTTTTAGTTGGTTACTCATGGATGGAACGAGGTTTCAGATTAGACAGCGGGTACAATATTACCAATTTAATGTGGCAACGTGCAAAGGGTTTTAAAAAAAGAGTTGCAAGTATTAACACCAATCCTGCAAATGTGTTCACTTTACAATGCTAAAACATTTGTCTTAAATCATTTTATGGTGTTTGGCTGAAAATTAGGTGTTTACAGTTATCTTTTTGTCTTTAACGGTTTTGAGGATGGCAGAATCGTTTTGCCATTCTTCATCCAGTCTTTGTTTTTCAATAGGGTTTGGCATTTTGCACTTAAATGAATTAATTCGAAGGAAAGGGTACTTTTGCACATTACAAACGCATAGTGCCCATGATTAATGTAACCCAGTCTTTTCTGCCTCCAATGGAGGAATACATAAAGCACCTGGAGAAGATTTGGGCGAGTAAACAGCTTACCAATCATGGCCCCTTGGTGCTCGAATTGGAAGATAAGCTACGCCAATATTTAGGAGTAAAGCATTTCTTTTTTGTAACGAATGGAACAATTGCACTCCAAATTGCCATTAAGGCCTTAGGCCTCCGCAATGAAGTCATCACCACACCATTCAGTTATGTTGCTACTACTTCCAGCTTAGTTTGGGAATCGTGTAAACCGGTTTTTGCAGACATAGATCCAAACACCTGTACAATCGATGTTGCTTCGATTGAGGCGCAATTGAACAATAAAACGACTGCAATTTTGGCAACGCATGTTTATGGAAACCCTTGTCGGGTTGAAGAGATTCAAGCGCTTGCCGATACTCATGGTTTGAGCGTGATTTATGATGCTGCACATGCATTCGGTGTTCGGTACAAAGGGCGTTCTGTTTTGGAGTTTGGAGATATTTCAACACTTAGTTTTCACGCCACCAAGTTGTTTCATACTATCGAAGGCGGAGGTGTTGTTACCAATAATGATGAATTAGCTCATAAGATTGCTTACATGCGCAATTTTGGCCATAATGGAGCCGAGGCATTTTTGGGAGTAGGAATTAATGGAAAAAGTTCAGAATTTCAGGCTGCAATGGGTTTATGTGTTCTTCCACATATTCCTGATTTAATTCGAAAGCGTAAAGCAGTTTCTGATTTGTACACAGATTTAATTGAAGGACTTCCACTAAGAAAACCCGAATTACAGATTGGTACTGACCAGTATAATTATGCATATTTTCCGGTTATCTTCGATACAGAGGCTCAATTAATAAAGTCAATTCAATTTTTAAATAAAAATAACATAATCCCTCGGCGATATTTTTATCCCTCATTGAATACCTTAAACTATGTCGAAAATAATTTAGCATTCGATATTTCCACAGATATTTCATCGCGTGTGCTTTGTTTACCCTTGTATGACAGTTTAACTGCCGATGACGTTAAGCTAATTGTTGGAGTAATTCGAAACGCGCTATGATTGTTGCAGGAGCAGGCGGTTTAGCCCTTCAAATAATCCCAAGTCTGGAACGCTTGAATTTACAGTCTGCAGTTCAGTTTTACATTGATGAGGGACTTTCTCCAGACTCAATCATTGAGCAAAATTATTCCTTTATTCAGGGAGAACTGAAGCTTCGAGAAATTTGGAAAGAGAATACACGTGATTTTATTGTTGCGATTGGTGGCGCCCGGCGAGAGTCTTTGTACCGCAAACTGCTCTCTTGGGGAGGTACACCATCAACACTTATTGATTCCTTCTCTTCGGTTTCGGGTTTAGCCACACACATAGGAAAGGGTGTGGTGATTCTGCAGGATGTAATTGTTGAGCCTGGAGTCCACATAGGAGATGGATGTCTTCTCAACCTTCGGTCTGTTATTACCCACAAAGTTCAATTGGGCAATTTCGTTGAGATTTCTCCAGGTGCCCAGTTGCTAGGCAATGCTTGTGTGGGCGACAATTCCTTTATTGGAGCCGGCGCTGTTGTGTTGCCGGGAGTGAAAATCGGTAAGCACTGCACAGTCGGAGCAGGAGCTGTTGTTACACATGATGTTGAAGATTATCATGTGGTTGGTGGAGTGCCCGCAAAACAACTTAGTTCAAAATGAAAAAGATATCGTTTATACTTCCTGTTTTCCGAAACGAGGGCTCCATAAAAATTACCTGTTCCCAAATTGAAGCACTCATAAAGGAGCAACATGGAAGTTTGAATCTGGAGATTCTTTTAGTTAATGATGGCTCTGACGATGGCTCATGGAACGAGATCCTCAAGCTGTGCGATAAACATGATTTTATTAAGGGTATTTCATTTTCGCGAAACTTTGGTCAAGTACCTGCAATTATTGCCGGCACTCAGCATTGCACCGGTGATGCGGCAGTGATCATGTCGGCCGACTTGCAGGATCCTGTTTCATTAATCACGGAAATGATTCACAACTGGGAAAGCGGAAGTGAAATCGTAATTGGATTCAGGATGGACAGGGAAGATTCGGCTATTGCAAATTTGACTTCCTCCATCTTTTATAGATTTATGAAAATCGCCAATCCGCAAATACCGGCCGGAGGCTTTGATTTTGTTTTGTTAGATCGCAAGGCAGTAGATGTTTTTGCCAGAATTGATGAGCGCAACCGTTTTTTTCAGGGCGATATCCTGTGGATGGGCTTTAACATCAAGTTTATTCCTTACAAAAGGCTCAAACGCACCATTGGCAAATCGCAATGGAGTTTTTCAAAGAAGCTTAAGTACTTTATTGATGGATCGTTAAACACTTCCTATCTGCCTATCCGGTTTATGTCGGTTGCGGGAATTGTTGTGGCCGTTTTGGGATTTTTGTACGCCTTATTGGTCGTTTATCTTCGATTGATCAATAATGTTCCATTCAAAGGATACGCCCCAATTGTAATCTTACTTTTGGTGATTGGTGGAATGATTATGATTATGTTGGGAATTATCGGTGAATACTTATGGCGTATTTACGACGAAACCAGGAAACGACCGGTGTATTTGATTAAGGAAAAAGCCGGTAAATGGGAATCTTAACTGAAATCGTTGGTCGGAGATTTTGGTTTTTGTTTTGGTGGATGGTCTTTTCCAAAGCCTTTAAATCTTGTTCTAAAGAATAAACCTAAGGTTCGATAAAGATAACAGCACGCAAAATAAAGAGAGGAGCTGTGTACTCTTGGTAGGCATCTTAATTCTGATTAATTCAGTGCAAACCCGCATTGATCGGTTTATCCTATTTGATACTTAGCGTCAGAAGAAATTCGAATATAGAATACAAAAGGGAAGGCTCTCCTTCAGAATGCTAGTTCGGAATGGAGAGCCTTGGAATTTGTTGATTGAAGGGCTCAGTGAGCAGTTTCAGGATGAAATCAGATCCTTACGTTAACGCGATTAGGCATTTTTAACAACGTCCATTCCATGATATCGTCCTGAGCTCCCTAACATTTCTTCGATGCGAAGAAGTTGGTTGTATTTGGCGATCCTATCTGAGCGGGAGGCTGATCCGGTTTTAATTTGCCCACAGCGCATGGCCACAGCCAAATCTGCAATGGTGGTGTCTTCAGTTTCTCCTGAACGGTGACTCATCACGGCAGTATAGCCATTATTCATAGCCAATTGTACAGCGTTGATGGTTTCTGTAAGGGTTCCAATTTGATTCACCTTTACAAGGATTGAATTGGCAATGCCTTTCTCTATACCTTCACCTAAGCGATCAACATTGGTTACGAAAAGGTCATCACCAACCAATTGTACCTTGTTGCCAATTTTTTCGGTGAGCAGTTTCCAACCGTTCCAGTCATCCTCTGCGAGGCCATCCTCAATAGAAAGAATCGGGTATTTCTTGCACCAGTCGGCCCAGTAATCAGCCATTTGTGCTGATGTTAATTTGTCGCCGGTCGATTTTTTAAAGTGATAAACACCTTCTTCGGCATTGTAAAATTCGGAGCTTGCAGCATCCATTGCAATCCAGATGTCTTCGCCAGGCTTATACCCTGCTTTTTCGATGGCTTGCATAACTGTTTGGATGGCATCTTCATTGGATTTCAGGTTGGGTGCGAATCCACCTTCATCACCAACGTTGGTCGACATTCCCATTTTTTTCAACACATCCTTTAGATGGTGAAACACCTCAGTACCCATCCGTAAGGCTTCTGCGAATGAGCGAGCGTTGGCGGGCATGATCATAAATTCTTGAAAATCAATGCTATTGTCTGCGTGTGAACCTCCATTGAGGATGTTCATCATGGGTACAGGCAGGAGCGCGGCGTTTACACCACCTACATAACGATAAAGTGGCATACTGGCCTCAGCAGCAGCGGCTTTGGCAGCAGCGAGTGATACACCAAGGATAGCATTAGCGCCAAGGTTGGCTTTGTTCGCAGAGCCATCCAACTCAATCATGGCAATATCGAGTCCGCGCTGGTCACTTACTTCCATTCCGGTAAGTTCTTCAGCAATGGTTGAGTTAACATTATTAACTGCATTTTCTACGCCCTTTCCTAAATAGCGTTTTTTGTTGCCATCACGCAGCTCTACGGCTTCGTGTGTTCCGGTGGAAGCACCTGATGGAACCGCTGCGCGACCAACGGAACCGGCTTCTGTAAATACATCAACTTCTATAGTAGGATTGCCTCTTGAGTCGAGGATTTGACGGGCATGAATGTGGGCGATTGCGCTCATGTGGGTTATATTTTTAGGGTTAGTTAAACTGACGCTTGATCAAGTTTACAAAGTCGTCGAACAAGTATCTGGAGTCGTGTGGGCCTGGGGCGGCTTCTGGGTGATATTGCACGGAGAATGCCGGTTTCGATTTCAGTCTGATGCCGGCAATGGTTTTGTCGTTGAGATGAATGTGAGTGACCTCAGCGTCGGGGTGTTTTTCAACATCCTCTGCCCGAACGGCGAAACCATGATTTTGCGACGTTATTTCTCCTTTGCCGGAGATGATATTTTGAATCGGGTGATTTATTCCGCGGTGACCGTTGAACATCTTGTAGGTGCCAATTCCTACTGCTTCTGCCAGAATCTGGTGTCCCAGGCAAATGCCAAAAAGCGGGATTCCATTTTCCAGAATCTCTTTTACGGTATTGATGGCGTAGCCGACTACAGCGGGATCTCCGGGACCGTTTGAAATCATGAAGCCATGTGGTTGGAACTCCATCATTTCCGAAAAGGTCGATTTTGCTGGGAAAACCTTGACGAAGCACCCTCTTTCAGTTAGGCAATCCACGATATTAGATTTTACACCCAAGTCGAGAAGCGCCACCCTCAAATCGGAGTTTTCGTTGCCCGAAGTGTAGGGTAGGGGAGTTGACACGATGCTGGAAAGTTCTAAGCCCTGCATTTCGGGTACTGCGGCTAGTTTTGCTTTCAAGGCTTCCACATCGGTGGTTTCAGTAGATAGTATCGCGTTCATCGCCCCTTTTGAGCGAATATGCCGAACCAGCTTGCGCGTATCAATTTCGCAGATGGCCGGAATTTGATGTTTATGGAAGTAATTGTTTAAAGATCCATTGGCCAATTGTCGGGAATAAGCCTCCGAAAAATCTCGGCATACCAGACCTGCGATTTTTATGCTGTCTGATTCTGTATCTTCCTCTTTCACGCCATAGTTTCCGATATGGACGTGCGTGGTTACCACGATTTGCCCAAAGTAGGAGGGGTCGGTAAAGATTTCCTGGTATCCGGTCATACCAGTATTAAAGCAGATTTCACCGGTGGCGGTACCTGCGATTCCGGCCGACTTTCCATGAAAGGCAGTTCCGTCTTCGAGGATTAGGATGGCGGGTTTTGCTTCAGAATATCTCATAAAGACGTGCGCGAAGATCAAAAAAAAAAGGGATAAAACCGAAGTCTTATCCCTTTCAATGTGTGAGTTCTTTTCAACTTATTCAGCAGCGGTTGTATCTGCGCTGGTATCAGCATCAGGTTGAGCCTGTGATTCAGCAGCGGGTGCTGAAGTTTTCTTGGCTCCACCGCGACCACGACGTGTTTTCTTCTCGCCGCTTTTCGCTTTTCCTTCTTTCACGTATACATCGTTATAATCGACCAGCTCAATGAGTGCCATTGAAGCGTTGTCGCCGAGACGATTCGACAATTTGATGATGCGTGTGTACCCTCCTGGACGGTCAGCCACTTTCACAGAAACTTCGCGGAACAGTTCAGAAACCGCAGTTTTATCTTTGAGGTAAGCGAAAACCGTACGACGGCTGTGTGTTGTATCATCTTTTGATTTGGTAATCAAAGGTTCTACGTAGGTGCGCAGTGCTTTCGCCTTCGCCAGGGTAGTGCTGATGCGCTTGTGCAGGATCAGCGAGCTTGCCATATTGGCCAACAAGGCTTTGCGGTGAGAAGCCGTTCTGCCGAGGTGGTTGACTTTTTTTCCGTGTCTCATGATCGTTGTTTATTTCGAGCCTCCCGGCTTTGAATTAGTCTTTGTCGAGTTTGTATTTGGCCAGATTCATACCGAAAGTGAGTTGCTTGCTGGCTACAAGCTCTTCCAATTCAGTAAGAGACTTCTTACCAAAATTGCGGAATTTCAACAGGTCATTCTTGTTGTATGACACGAGGTCAGCCAACGTATCCACATCAGCTGCTTTGAGGCAGTTGAGTGCGCGCACGGAAAGATCCATATCTACCAGGCGTGTTTTGAGCAATTGACGCATGTGCAGAATGTCCTCATCAAATTCTTCTGTAGTTACTTTCTCCTCAACGTCTTCAGTGATTTTCTCGTCAGAGAAAAGCATAAAGTGCTGAATGAGAATTTTGGAAGCTTCCTTGAGGGCATCTTTTGGATGGATGGATCCGTCGGACGTGATTTCGATCAACAACTTCTCGTAATCCGTCTTTTGCTCAACGCGGTAGTTTTCTACGGAGTACTTCACGTTACGGATAGGAGTATGAACTGAGTCGATCGCTATTTGACCCATTTGAGGATTGGCCGGCTTGTTTTCCTCAGCAGGAATATATCCACGACCTTTATCGATGGTAATTTCGAGCTTAAGAGTAACAGAAGGATCCATGTTACAAATCACAAAATCGTGATTGAGAACTTGGAAGGCAGAAGTAAAGCGACCAATGTCTCCGGCTGTAAATTGAGACTGACCACTTACGGTAACAATCACTTTTTCATGCTCAGTGGCATCAATTTGACGCTTGAAACGAACCTGCTTCAGGTTGAGGATAATCTCAGTAACATCTTCAACTACACCTTTAACGGTGGAGAACTCATGTTCAACACCTTCGATTTTCACGCTGGTGATTGCAAAACCTTCCAGCGATGAAAGCAGAATACGGCGGAGTGCATTACCAACAGTAATTCCATACCCGGGTTCGAGTGGTCTGAATTCGAACTGACCGTGCTGGTCAGTTGAGGTGATCATCACCACCTTGTCGGGCTTTTGAAATGCCAGTATTGCCATAGGATTTAAAATTTTATGGTTGGAGGTTAACCCGGATTATTTAGAGTACAGTTCGACGATGAGTTGTTCGCGGATGTTTTCCGGAATTTGCTCGCGCTCTGGGTAGTTGAGGAACTTACCACTCAAACTTGCTGAATCGAATTCAATCCATGAAAAACGATTGGCGTTTCCAGAAACAGAATTGGTAATTACCTCAAGAGATTTTGACTTTTCGCGAACGGCAATAACATCTCCAGCCTTCAGTGTGTAAGAAGGAATGTTGACAACCGAACCATTCACCGTGATGTGGCGGTGCGATACCAGCTGGCGTGCCGCGGAACGTGATTGAGCAATACCCATACGGTAAACCACATTATCGAGACGAGCTTCGATGAGCTTAAGGAGGTTTTCACCGGTAATTCCTTTAGCACGTGAAGCGCGATCGAATATTTTGGCAAACTGACGCTCGAGGATTCCGTAGGTATACTTAGCCTTTTGCTTCTCAAGAAGCTGAACTGCGTATTCCGACATTTTAGCACGCTTCTTTGATTGCCCGTGCTGTCCTGGAGGGTAATTCTTTTTATTCAGGTATTTATCCGGACCGTAAATGGCTTCGCGAAATTTACGGGCGATTTTGGATTTGGGACCGATATATCTGGCCATGATGCTTCGTGTTTAAAGAGTGATTATACGCGGCGACGCTTTGGAGGACGACAACCATTGTGTGGAACCGGAGTAACATCCACGATTTCGGAAACTTCAATTCCTGCATTGTGGATTGTACGGATGGCGGATTCACGTCCACCGCCGGGACCTTTAACAAATACTTTTACTTTACGAAGCCCCAGATCGTAGGCTACTTTAGAGCAATCGCCAGCGGCCATTTGAGCTGCGTAAGGGGTGTTCTTCTTCGAGCCCCTGAAGCCCATTTTACCAGCCGAAGACCAGCTAATCACCTGACCGGTAGCATTGGTCAGAGAGATGATAATGTTGTTGAAGGTCGCATTGATATGCGCATGGCCTACGGCCTCTACCTTTACAACACGTTTTTTGGTTGTTTTGGTTGTTTTCGCCATTTCTTTAAGAAATCACTTGTTATCGTATCGGGGAAAGATTACTTGGTTACCTTCTTCTTGTTGGCAACAGTTTTCTTTTTACCCTTTCTGGTCCGGGCATTGTTCTTAGTGGTTTGTCCACGTACCGGCAAGCCGAGACGGTGACGGATTCCACGGTAAGCACCAATGTCCATCAGTCGTTTAATGTTCAGTTGAACTTCAGAGCGAAGTGCACCCTCAACTTTAATTTTTTCATTGATGATTTCACGGATTTTTCCGAGTTCATCATCGTTCCATTCCGATACTTTCTTATCGAAGCTGATTCCTGCTTCGGAAAGGATTCGTTGAGCGGTAGAACGTCCAATACCATAGATGTAGGTAAGTCCGATTTCTCCGCGTTTGTTTTTGGGAAGGTCAATTCCAGCTATACGAGCCATATCTTGAAAAAATTAAGGGCTTATCCCTGACGTTGTTTGAATTTAGGATTCTTCTTGTTGATCACATAGAGTCTTCCTTTACGGCGTACCACTTTGCACTCCGCACTTCTCTTTTTGATGGAAGCTTTTACTTTCATGATTTCCTGCTGCTTATTTGTATCGGTAAGTGATTCGGCCTTTTGTGAGGTCGTATGGAGACATTTCCACTTTCACTTTATCGCCTGGTAAAATTTTGATGTAGTTCATCCGCATTTTCCCCGAGATGTGCGCAATGATTACATGCTCATTTTCGAGCTCCACCCTGAACATTGCATTCGACAATGCCTCGATGATGGTACCGTCTTGCTCTATGGATGATTGTTTTGACACTTCGGTTTATATTGGTTAAACAGTTTTCAGTTTATTCTCCTCCAAAGCGTTTTCAACAAACTTAAAGGAAGAGAGAATATCGGCTTTGCCCTTGCGCACCGCAATGGTATGTTCAAAATGCGCAGAAGGCAACCCGTCCGAGGTCGTGATGGTCCACCCATCTTTTCCATGAACAATGTTCCTTTTGCCCAGATTGATCATCGGTTCAATCGCTATAACCAAGCCTTCACGTAGTTTTGGACCCGATCCGCGCTTTCCGTAGTTAGGAACTTCGGGCGCCTCATGCAGGTTTTTTCCAATACCATGTCCGACTAATTCTCGAACTACAGAAAAACCGTGAGATTCGCAGTATTCCTGAATTGCAAAACTCACATCACCAAGGCGACGACCTTCAACAGCGGCTTCAATTCCGCGGTAAAGGCTTTCCTTGGTTACATCTAACAATTTCTGCACTTCAGGTTTCACCTCGCCAATGGCAAAGGTGTAAGCTGAATCACCGTAGAAACCGTTTTTCAGAACACCACAATCTACCGAGACAATTTCGCCACTTTCATAAGGTCGGTTGGATGGTATTCCGTGCACCACCTGTGCGTTTGGAGAAACACAAAGTGTATTTGGAAAGCCATTATGACCTTTGAAAGCTGGAGCTCCTCCGTTGTCACGGATAAATTCCTCAGCAATTTTGTCCAGTTCGAGACTGGTAACTCCGGGTCGGATGTGTTTAGCAACCTCACCAAGAGTAAGGGCAACAAGTAAAGAACTCTCGCGGATCTTCTCTATTTCCTCTTCTGTCTTGTAAAAGATCATTTTGGAAACAGATTAGCTCTGCATCGAAACAGGAGATGAAGTTGCTCTGCCTTTGATGCGTCCACTCTTCATCAATCCATCATATTGACGCATCAGCAGGTGACTTTCAATCTGCTGTAAAGTATCGAGAACCACGCCCACCAAGATGAGCAATGATGTACCTCCGTAAAACTGCGCGAACTTGTTGGTTACACCAAAAAGCATCGCTAAGGCAGGCATAATGGCTACGAATGCCAGGAAAACTGCACCGGGTAAAGTAATTCTCGACATGATTGTGTCGATGAATTCAGCTGTAGGTAAGCCAGGTTTTACGCCAGGTACGAAACCTCCTGAACGCTTCATTTCTTCGGCCATGTTTTTGGGATTTACCGCAATTGCCGTGTAGAAATAAGTGAAGACAATGATCATCACCGCAAAGGTGAAATTGTACCAGAAGCCTGTGAAGTTCGAAAAGGTGGCAACAAATCCCTGAAGTGAATCTGCACCTGAGAAACCAGCAAGGGTAATTGGAATGAACATGATTGCTTGTGCAAAGATGATCGGCATCACACCTGCTGCATTGACGCGCAATGGAATGTATTGACGAGTTCCACCAATTTGAGTGTTACCCTGAATTCTTTTGGCCACCTGAACAGGCACCCTGCGAACACCCTGAACAAGCAGGATGGAAAGGATAACAACGAAGAGGAGCAGAATGAGTTCTATTAAGAACATCACAGTTCCACCACCTTCTTGCGCAATACGCGATCCGAATTCACCAACGAGTGCGCCGGGCAATTCTGCAATAATCCCCACCATGATGATCAAAGAGATACCATTACCAATACCTCTATCGGTAATGCGCTCCCCAAGCCACATGATGAACATGGTGCCTGCAATCAAAATGAGAGTTGAAGAAACCCAGAAGAATGTAGAACCGCCCGAAATTGCATTTGTGCCAATTTGATTGTTGAGATTGGCCAAATAACTTGGAGCCTGCAAGGCAGTAATCGCAACGGTAAGGTAGCGAGTGATTTGGTTCATCTTCTTGCGACCACTCTCTCCTTCCTTTTGCATTTTCTGGAAGTAAGGAACAGCAATGGTGAGAAGTTGAACTACGATCGATGCCGAAATGTAAGGCATGATTCCTAACGCAAAAATGGAAGCGTTAGAGAATGCACCTCCTGAAAACATATTCAAAAGACCGAGAATTCCATCAGAGGTTTGCTGTTTCAGCGCATCAAGTGCTGCAGGATTAACTCCGGGGAGTACAACAAACGAACCCAAGCGATACACAAGAAGGAACAGCAATGTGTTCCCGATCTTGTTACGGAGTTCCTCAATCTTGTAAATGTTCTTAATGGTATCGATCAATTTCTTCATCAGGCAAGGATTGTAGCTGTTCCTCCTTTAGATTCAATAGCCGCTTTTGCGGACGCTGTGAAAGCATGTACCTTCACTTCGAGTTTGCTGGTAAGTTCACCACGACCTAAAATTTTGATCAGATCGTTTTTGCCAGCTAAACCATTCGCTTGAAGTGTTTCAAACGTGATTTCGTTGGCATTCAGTTTTGTAGCAAGCGTTTGAAGCGTATCGAGATTAATACCACGATACTCCACACGGTTGATATTTTTAAAGCCGAACTTAGGCAAACGACGCTGGAGCGGCATTTGACCACCTTCGAAACCGGCCTTTGAAGAATATCCTGAGCGTGATTTAGCTCCCTTGTGACCGCGTGTAGATGTACCACCGCGTCCGGAACCTTGTCCACGACCAATTCTTTTTTCCTGCTTTATGGAACCCTTAGCTGGGGTAAGATTACTCAGATTCATCGCTGTTGTCTTGTTAATCAGATGGCAGTAACGGTAACAAGGTGACTAACCTTTTTTACCATTCCTTCGATCTGAGGAGTTAGTTCATGTTCTACAGGAACATTCATTTTAGTAATTCCCAGTGCCTTAAGCGTACGCTTTTGGTCGGCCGGACGGTCGATGCCGCTTTTTATTTGCTGAATGCGAATCTTTGCCATCACTGATGATCTTATCCGTTAAACACTTTTTCCATGGTGATGCCGCGCTGTTGAGCAACCGTTGCTGGATCGCGCATTTGGCTCAGGGCATCAATAGTAGCCTTCACTACGTTGTGTGGGTTAGAAGAGCCTTTTGACTTTGCCAATACGTCGGTAACGCCAACACTTTCGAGAACGGCACGCATCGCACCACCGGCAATTACACCAGTACCGTGAGAAGCAGGCTTCAAGAATACGAGTGCTCCACCAAATTTTCCGTATTGCTCATGTGGAACAGTACCGTTAATAACGGGAACCTTGATTAAGGTCTTTTTGGCGTCATCGATGCCTTTGCTGATGGCGTCGGTAACTTCTTTGGCTTTCCCAAGACCATGTCCAACGATGCCTTTTTCATTTCCTACAACAACGATTGCGGAGAAAGAGAAGGTACGTCCACCTTTAGTTACTTTGGTTACGCGGTTAACTGCAACCAATTTGTCTTTCAGTTCAATATCGCTTGAACGTACTCGTTTGATATTTGCGTTTGCCATGGTCTTTTAGAATTTTAATCCACCCTCACGGGCGCCTTCAGCGAGCGATTTTACTCTTCCGTGGTACAGGTATCCATTTCTATCGAAACGTACGCTTTCCACACCGGCTTCTTTGGCCTTGAGCGCGATGGCTTTACCCACCATTGCTGCTTTTTCAATTTTAGTCACTTTAGCCTTGGCAATTTCACCTTCTGTGGAAGATGCTGAAACCAGGGTGTGTCCCTTTGTATCGTCGATGATCTGAACGTAGATCTCTGCATTGGAGCGGAATACACTCATGCGCGGAGCAGAAGTGTCTCCGGTAACCACTTTGCGGATTCTTTTCTTAATCCGGCTTCTTCTGTATTCTTTAGTGATAGCCATAGTGCTGAGAACAGATTATTTCTTACCGGCAGATTTACCCGCTTTGCGACGAAGAACCTCATTCGCGAATTTGATACCTTTTCCTTTGTAAGGCTCAGGCTTACGCATAGAGCGAATCTTCGCAGCAACCATTCCGAGTAATTGCTTGTCGATAGATTTCATGATGATGATTGGGTTTTTACCACGCTCAGTTTTAGTTTCCAACTTAATTTCTGATGGAATTTCAAAAATGATGTTGTGAGAATAACCCAATGAAAGTTCAAGTTGCTGACCGGTGTTTGAAGCACGGTAACCTACACCCACTAGTTCCTGTTCAGTGGTGAAGCCAGTTGAAACACCGGTAACCATGTTGTTCAGGAGTGCTCGGTAAAGACCATGCTTTGCGCGATGATCTTTAGCGTCTGACTCACGCTGAAGGGTTACAGAACCTTCTTCGATTCCGATTTTAATGCAGGAGTCAACCTGCTGGTTCAATTCGCCGAGTGGGCCTTTTACCTGTACTACGTTGTTTGCATTCACTGCAACAGTAACACCTTTGGGTAAAGTAATCGGCATTTTTCCAATCCGTGACATGATTCTTTTGCTTTTTAGGATTAGCTGATGTAACAGAGAACTTCACCACCCACATTTTCGTTGCGAGCCTCTTTATCGGTCATCACTCCTTTTGAAGTAGAGATAATGGCGATTCCAAGACCGTTAATCACTCGTGGAATGTTGTTAACGTGAGCGTAACGACGAAGACCTGGTTTTGAAACTCGGGTAAGCTCGCGAATTGCCGAAACTTTAGTTACCGGATGGTATTTCAAGGCAATTTTAATGCTCCCCTGAGGATTGGTCTCAGAAGACTCTTCGAATTTGTAGCTAAGGATATATCCTTTGTCGAAGAGTATCTTGGTGATGTTCCGCTTCAGCTTTGAAGAAGAAATTTCTACCACACGGTGATTGGCGTGAATAGCGTTCCGCAGTCGGGTGAGGTAGTCTGCTATCGGATCAGTCATTGTACTGTTAATTTCAGATTAGTGTTGTGGATTACCAGCTGGCTTTGGTGATTCCCGGGATTTTTCCGTCAGTTGCCATTTCGCGGAAAGTAATTCTCGATAAGCCGAACTGGCGGATGTATCCGCGTGGACGACCGGTGAGTTTACAACGGTTGCGAAGACGAATCTTGCTTGAGTTGCGTGGAAGTTTTTGAAGCCCGGCGAAATCGCCAGCTGCCTTCAGCGCTTCTCTTTTTTCCGCATAACGGGCTACCAGTTTGGCTCGTTTCACTTCGCGAGCCTTCATGCTTTCCTTAGCCATCGGTCGATTTACTTTTTAAGATTTTTAAACGGTAATCCAAATTCTTTGAGCAAAGCGTAAGCTTCTTTATCGGTTGGAGCATTGGTCACGAATGTGATGTCCATACCCATAATTTTAGACACTTTGTCGATGTTGATCTCCGGGAAGATGATTTGTTCTGTCACACCTAAGGTGTAGTTCCCTCTGCCATCGAAACCCTTGTCATTGATACCGCGGAAATCACGGATGCGAGGCAAGGCTACGTTGATAAGACGCTCGAGAAACTCATACATCTTGTCGCCACGCAGTGTAACACGAACTCCAATTGGAACTCCTTTACGAAGTTTGAAGTTGGAGATGTCTTTGCGTGATTTAGTAGCAACCGCTTTTTGACCAGTGATTGTGGTCATTTCGGTGATTGCAGACTCAATCATTTTTTTATCAGATACAGCTGATCCGATACCCTGGTTAATGCAGATTTTCTCCAAGCGTGGAACCTGCATAGAACTTTTGTATTCGAATTCCTTCCGAAGATTGTTGACAATCTCCGCGCGGTATTTAGTTTTGAGTGAAGGTGTGTAGTTCATTGCTTATCCTCCGCTTTATTTAGTTTTGAAATAGCGAACCGAATTGCCAGCTTCATCTTTCTTCACACCTGTTCTCGCAGCTTTCCCTGTTTTAGGATCAACAACCATGAGGTTAGAAATATGAATAGAGCCTTCTTTCTTTACAATGCCACCTTGTGGTGATTGTGAAGTGGGTTTGCTGTGACGGCTAATCATGTTCACGCCAGTAACGATGGCGCGTTGTGATTTTACCAGTACTTCGGCTACCTCTCCCGATTCGCCTTTGTGATTGCCGGCAATTACCAGCACTTTATCACCTTTTTTGATATGCAGTTTCATCGCTTATCTGAATATTAGAGCACTTCCGGAGCCAGTGAAACAATCTTCATGAATTGCTTTTCGCGCAATTCGCGGGCAACTGGACCGAAAATACGGGTGCCACGTAATTCATCGTTATTGTTGAGCAACACCACAGCGTTGTCGTCGAAACGAATGTAGGATCCGTCGGGTCGACGAATTTCTTTTTTGGTGCGTACTACCACTGCTTTGGTAACAGATCCTTTTTTAGAGTTTCCGCTTGGCAAAGCATGTTTAACGGTAACTACAATTTTATCGCCTACCGAAGCATACCGTTTTTTGGTACCTCCTAACACACGGATGCAAAGTACTTCTTTTGCTCCTGAATTATCGGCAACGGTTAGCCTGGATTCCTGCTGTATCATGATTCAATTCGATTATTGCGTGGTCAAATGAATTACTTGGCTTTTTCAAGAATTTCTACCAATCTCCAGCACTTGTTTTTGCTGAGTGGACGGGTTTCCATAATTCTTACGGTATCGCCTGCGCCGCATTCGTTTTTCTCGTCGTGAGCGAAGAAACTCGTAGTTTTCTTTACGAATTTACCATACTTAGGGTGCTTCACTTTACGCTCTACCGTTACCACGATGGTTTTATCCATTTTGGTACTCTTTACGAGACCAATACGTTCTTTGCGGAGGTTTCTTTCGATTGTTTCCATCTTACTGATTATTGCGCCTGTTCCTGAATTTCACGCTGACGGAGCGCAGTTTTTAAACGGGCAATCGCACGGCGCTGGTGACGAATGCTAATGGGGCTTTCCAGTGATGACACGGTATGATTAAACATCATTCGTGAAAAAGTCTGGGTTTCCTCGGCAATTTTCTCGCGCAGTTCTGCGGTTGAAAGATCTTTAATGTCCTGCGTTTTCATATCTGCAATCAGGCTGTAGCTTCAACATAGTCGCGACGTACAATGAATTTTGTAGTCACCGGTAATTTTTGTGCTGCCAAACGGAGCGCTTCTTTGGCGATTTCCATTGGAACACCTTCCGCTTCGAAAATGATGGTACCTGGCTTCACAACTGCTACCCAGTATTCAGGCGAACCTTTACCCTTACCCATACGAACCTCAGCAGGCTTTTTGGTAATTGGCTTGTCAGGGAACACGCGAATCCAGATTTGGCCTTCACGCTTCATGTAACGCGTTACAGCGATACGCGCAGCTTCAATCTGGCGGGCTGTCATCCAAACGCCTTCCATCGCTTTGATACCGAAGGAGCCGAACGCCAGTTCATGACCACGCGTTGCGTTGCCCTTCATTTTCATTTTATGTTGTTTCCTGTAACGAGTACGCTTAGGCTGTAACATCGATCTTCAGTTTTTGCGGATTCTTGTTTTGTTTCCCCATCAGAACAAACTCAGGCCTGCTATTTTGGGGACGGCAAAGATAGTAAGTTGTTTTTTATTTGCAACAGAAGAGTTTAAAAATTTTTAAGGTTTGTGCGTGTGAAGATTACATTTTTCTACGCGCCTCAATTTTCGAGCTCAACCATTGCCTTAGGCACAAAAAAAAGAGGACCTGAGGCCCTCTTCCCTTGTATGTTTATCAATTTATTTAGCGCGACGACGGTCACGGTTGTTCCGCGGACCACGATCGTTGTTTGGACGCTCAGACTGGCTGCCGGCTTTTTGGCTGCTCAAACCGATGTTCGGGCTCAAGTCGCGCTTGCCGTAAACCTCACCTTTACAAATCCAAACTTTGATACCAATTCGGCCGTAAGTTGTATGTGCTTCAGCCATCGCGTAATCGATATCGGCACGCAAAGTATGCAACGGTGTGCGTCCTTCTTTGTAGCCTTCAACGCGAGCCATTTCTGCACCACCAAGGCGTCCGGCAAGTTTCACTTTAATGCCTTCTGCACCCATTCTCATCGTTGATGCGATAGATGTCTTCATGGCGCGACGGAATGAAATACGTCCTTCAAGCTGGCGGGCAATACCTTCTGCTACAAGACGAGCATCCAATTCAGGTCGCTTGATCTCAAAAATGTTGATTTGAACTTCCTTCTTGGTGAGTTTCTTCAGCTCTTCTTTTAGCTTATCTACCTCCTGACCACCTTTTCCGATGATAATTCCCGGACGGGCAGTATTGATGGTTACTGTAACAAGCTTAAGCGTGCGCTCAATAACAATCTTGGAAACACCGGCTTTCGTCAAACGAGCGCTCAGGTATTTTCTGATTTTGTGATCTTCAACCAGTTTGTCGGTGAAGTTTTTCCCGCCATACCAGTTGGAATCCCATCCGCGGATGATTCCCAGGCGAAGTCCAATAGGGTTTGCTTTTTGTCCCATGAATATTTGTC
>CANHCM010000030.1 GCA_947459155.1 Bacteroidota bacterium
CGGGAAATTCGCGGGGGCGCTTCAGGAAAGCTAAAGAGCTCGATGCAGTACAAGCCATTGAGCTGTAAATCTATCTTCCACGATTGGCGGTCCTCACGATACACTTCGGTAACAATTCGAAAACCCAGCAATTCGATATAAAAATGCCTGGAGCGCTCAATATCGCTACAAATAATGGCTATATGGTGAATTCCTTTAAGCATTCAAGGGCAAAATTGGGGTGAATTGATTTCACTTCCTTTATAAAACAATGGGGTTTAATGGATTCCGGAAAATAGAAAATTCATCAAACCCCAATTAAAGTCCATAAAGCACATCGCGTTTATAGCGTAATCCTTTGCTATTTCACCAAACGCCGGGGCTTAATGCCTTGCCCCGGAAAATGAAGCATGTAAACTCCCGATGGAATTTCAGTCGTATTCAATCGAAGCGTCTTGCCATCCCGCGTTGCGGGCAATACCCACTTGCGACCGCTTATGTCGAACAATATTGGCTCAGGACCGAATTCGCCGTTGAATTCTACCTGAATTTGATTGGCGAATGGGTTGGGAAATATGCGAATGTCATTGACCGCATTCAAAGCGCTCAATACATTGTCGGGATTGAGGTTTACACTAAATGTATCGGTAAAAAAGCAGGTATCGGCATTGGACGGAAGCAGGTTGGTAATGTCGACTCTAAACTGCAAAATGGTGTTGGGAATGATGGGCTGGGTAACCAGGAATGGGCACGTGGCTTCGACCACAGAATCGGGATTCCAGGCGGAGGCGAACACGTTAAACTGCTCGAAGCCCGGCGTGATGCTCATGCCCTCCGGAAGTGCTGAAATGGGCGTAAATCGGGCCAATGGATAAGCAAAACCCAAACCCGAAATGTTGCGAAGCCGGATGCTCAGCACCGAATCGCCAAATGAGCTAAGGTCGTTGTAGAAGGCTTCCGAAGCGGCAATGGTTTCGAGGGGAAGGAGGTTGCAGTTCACGTTGAAAATGGCCGGCATACCTACAAAGCGTAGTGTATTGTTTCCCGAATTGGGGATGGCCACCGTGTCGCCGCGAAGGTTGTAATCGATATCGGCCGGCGACGATAAACCCGTGGCAATGGTTTGCGGGGCCTGTGCAAAATCGCGGTCGAACTTTACCAGCTTGGCGCCGGTCCAGGCAGTAATGTACCAACTGTCGAGGCCGTTCCAGCAAATGCCATCGCAATTGCCGAGTGTGGTCGTGGCCAGTGTGGTTACCGTAGAATCTAGGAGATTAAATGTCTTGATGGGCGCGTTGTTTCCCCAATTCACAAAAACCAGCCGCTGGTTGGCCTGGTCGTACTCGATACCATTGGGACTCTGCACGAGATTCTGTGCCATCACATTAAACGCATTGGAGGCGGGGCGAACACGATACAGGCGCTTATTGCCGAAATCGGTTACAAAAAGGTTGAAAAACCCATCGGTGGTGATGCCGTTAAGGAAAGTTACGCCAAGATCGAGCGAAAAAACTTCATTGCCGGTTTCCAGGTCAAAGCCTTTCACCTGCCCGCCGCAGTTGGCATAGAGCACATTGCCCAAAATTTCGAGTCCATAAGGACTTGGGCTCACGTTGTTGGCGAAAATACTGAGGTTACCCGCCATGTCGCGGGCCAGAATCTGACCATTGTCGGAATTGGAAATCAGGTAACGGTTGTGAAAGAGGTCGAATTCGATGCTTTCAGGTCCAGTGAGCGACTGAGCCCAAAGGCAGGGTGTGGCAAGGAGCATTGCCAGGAGCGCGCGTAGTTTGATCATGCTCCGAAAATAGAGAATTTCGGGTGAATTATGCCCGTTTCAGTGTATTTCGGGATCGCCGGTGGTGGTAAGCATCGTTGAGCTGATGGATGTATTCGTCGAGCTCCAGTGTGGCCTTACGGAGGAGTTCGAGGTGCATACTGTGGGCCGACCCTGACTGCTGTTCGGCTTCCATCAAGGCGAGGATTCCTAAAATAGAGGAGGCTGGACGGCGAATCACGTGCGAAATGTCGAACAGTATTTGCTCCAGCACCTTTTCATATTCCTTGCTCTCGGTAATGTCTTGAAAAATGCCGTACCAAATTACGGTTCCATCAGGTTGCGGCTCGGGCGTAGCATTTACGCTATGCCAGTGGATATTTCCATTCGATTCTACCACCCTGAATTCCACTTCCACTGCGTGTTTTGCAGTCGGGCTTCGTGCATCGCCAGGCGTGCTTGTTGTAAATCATCGGGGTGAATGGAAGAAAATCCCAACCTTGGATTGTCGCGCAGCAGTTCGGGGTTTAAATCGGGGTGAATGCCTTCAATGCCGCGGCTCATGAAGTTGAATCGCATGTCGCCGTTGGGCTTGACTTCCAGTTGAAAAATAGCGCCCGGTGCCAGTTCTGTAAGTCGGTGTAGCAAGGAATAACTAAACTCCGATTCACCAAAGGCTTTATTCTGTACAGGTGTAGATTTTTCCAAGGTTTTACAGGCTTTTGAATGCTGTTTTACGCAGGCTCAACATTGAGGTTACTCCAATACCCAATAAATTTCACAGCCCTGAAAAGCGAAAAAAACCATTTGGAAATCTATCGAATAAAAAATTAAAACAATTCGTTGGTAAATAAGGATTGGCTCAATATTTTTCCATGTTCCAGTCCATGATCAACGAGCCATTGAACAAAAGATTGAACACGTTCCGGTGACATAATTCCGGCGTTTAATTCTTCTCCAAAAAAAGGTGCAGTAAAAGCAATCGACTTTTTTAAATCGATGTTGTTGAAGTCATATTCGGATACATGTGACTTGAGAATTTCAGCCGCATGTTGTTGGTTGCTTCGTGCATACAGAAAGCCTTTTCGTGTCGATTGAATAAAGGCAGCGTAAAGCTCTTTATGCTTTACTACATCTTCTTTCTTAGCCAACACCACAGGCGAATAGCCATACGGAATTCTAAATGCGGCCAGATTAAATTTTTGGAGTTCAAGCCCTTTAGTTTCGGCCTCGATGCCTTCCCAATTGTCGAAAATCCATGTTGAATCGGCTTCACCACTGAGTAGGGTATTCCAAATACCGAGTTTTTCCGGATAAATGATATTTAATTGCCCTTCTCCCCCATCGTTTTTAATCATTTCGCGTACAATATGATCTTCATAACGGGCTTTGTAGGAGGCGTAACTTCTGCCATCTAAGCATTTCGGAGAGGTGATGGCCGACGATTTTAAGGAAGCAATGCAGCTTAAATCTTCTTGTAAAATGGCATAAATCGCCACGGCCTGAACCGGATTGGTTTTATTGTTTAAACTAATCACCGTTTCAAAGGGTGCAATGGCAAAATCGGCCATTCCGAGCTCCAGTTTTTTTCCGGGTGTTAATGCGTAATTGTCGTCTTTCGGATTTAACAGCGCTAAATCAATTCCTTGTTCGGTATAAAATCCCAATTCACTGGCAATAAAAAAACCGATGTGATTCACGTTTGGAGTCCAGTCTAAGGCCAATCTCAGTGTGCGCATTTTTGTCTTATTTGCTTTTCGCCAAATTTAGTGGAATGAAATGTTGGTGTATCTTGAAATTTAATTCATTTAAACAGAATCGTTTTACTGAACGATTTTATCAGACAAAACGATAACGTAATTGAGCCAGGCCGCTTGGGAAGCTTTTTAGCGACGTGAGCATGGCTTTTTTGTAGCCTCCCAAATTTTCCTGAAACAGGCGAGTGCCTCTGCCCAATACGCAGGGCACAACCGAAAGAATGAGTTCATCGACCAATCCGGCAGCCATCAATTGGGTGACCAGGGTTCCGCCCCCGTCGCAATAAATGCCTTTACCCTTTTCGGCTTTTAGTTTTTGAACAAAACCAAGTGGATCCTGCTGAACGAAAATGGCCCATGGTGTGGATTCGTGGGCTTTCCGACTAAACACGTAGCACGTTTTATCGGCATGCGGAAATGGCTCTCCAAAACCCATCACTTTGTCGTAGGTTTTTCGCCCGATTATGACCGTGTCGATGGTTTCATAAAAATCGCCGTACCCATAGTCCTCCTCTTCGTCGTGCATTGGATTTAGAAAATCCAGGGATTCATTTTCGTCAGCGATAAATCCATCAATGCTGCAGGCAATAAATACGGTGAGTTTACGCATGGCTTAAGGTTGTCTATTGAGAGACGAGCAAACTTCCAGAATAAATTGATGCAATCCTCTGTGATTGGTGCAATTTCTTTTAGCGAAACAATCCGGCCCGCAAACCAATGTACAGTGTTGGCCCGGAAAGATCGTTTTGATTCATGTTCCGGTAGCTCATACTTCCAAGTTGCCGATAGCCGGCACCCACGTTAAAGCGCAGATTTTTGATCAGGTTGGCCTCCAGCATAAGGGCCACTTCTCCCTGAAAGAAATTGGATTCTCCCAAATCTACATCTAACTGCTCGCTGTCCATTTCCACTTCCCCATAACCCAGCGTGATGGGTAAAGTAACATGCACCAGTTTTTTGGCGAACAGGGTAGGCTCTGCCAAAAAGCCGAACGACCAATAGTCGAGGTAAATGTTGGGAATGGGTTCACTCTGCGGAGCAACGTTGTTTAAGGAAACCGAGTAATATGCGCCCAGGGTTAAACGGTCGCTAAAGTTAACCCCGCCCCGAAGGTGAAACAGTGCTGCATCGCTGCCATCGAAGCGGGTGTAACCGATAGAAGGCGCTACATTAAAGCCCAACTTTTTTGTGTTGATGCCATTTCCTTTACCAAAGAGGGTTTTGGCTTCGGGCGAATCCTGGGCCTGAACCGAAAGTGTAGCAAGGCAAAAAATGGTTGCCAGAATGCGTAGAGGGGTCTTGTACATGAGGAGATTATTGAGGTTGGAATTCGAGTATATCGCCGCTGTCGTTAAAACGGAGAGTGCCATTGGCCGAAGAGACCTTGTACCAGTCGTCGTTTAGTTCGAACAAGGCCGGAGTGTTAGGGAAGTTCATCAGCAATTCGGTTTGTCCGTCATCCTGAAAAAGCAGGTAAGTTCCCGAATTCGCTTGCCCGTTAAGTGAAGCCGTTACCACACCATTGGCCGCAAATACAAATAGATAAGGATTGAATTCGGCGGTTTTATCTTCGCCTTCTTCCATCATTTCGGTAATTCGCAGGCCACCCTGATTAAACAATTGAGGCGCAAGTACCGTGTTGATCGGCGAATTCGCTATAACCGGAGGTTCATCGTTATCGTCGCATGCTGTAAATACAACGCAGACCAAGAAGCAGGAAAGTAGATTTTTCATAGGGTCACGCAAAACAACGAAAAGGTGTGACTGAAGTTTGAAGATTAAAGCAATTTAATGTGGTAACAAGCCGATGGTTCCTCTTTCCGGCAGCAAAGAAGCGCTCACAGAAATTATCGCTTGGCGATGATATGGGCGTTATTTACTATAGGTCACAACAGATTTACAAAACCAGTCCTGCAAAAGACATCCGAATGAGCCTATTTAGAAAACAAAAAGCCCCGCTGCGTGAAGTACAACGGGGCTTTAAGCTATAAATCAGCGTTTGCTATTCCTTTCTTCCGCCTAAATACTTGGCGAAGAATTTTTCCATTTCCCGGTAGAATTCCATCCGGTTTTCTTCGTTTGCAAAACCGTGTCCTTCATTGTCTTTCACCATATATGGCACGTCAATACCCCGTTTTTTCAAGGCTTCAACAATTTGATCCGATTCAGCCTTGGCCACGCGAGGATCGTTAGCTCCCTGTGCGATAAAGAGCGGGCATTTAATCTTTTCGACATGGAAAACAGGTGATGCGGCGGTCATCAGATCTTTGTCTTTCTCAGGATCGCCAACCATTTCGTACATCATATCGAGGTAAGGCTTCCAATATGGAGGAATGGTTCCCATGAAGGTAAACAGGTTCGAAACACCTACATAATCAACGGCGCAAGCGTATAATTCAGGTGTGAGGGTAATACCGGCCAGCGTGGCGTATCCTCCGTAGGAGGCCCCGTAAATGGCCACCCGCTTTGGATCGGCGATGCCTTCTTTGATGAGCCAGTTCACGCCATCGGTAATGTCATCCTGCATCGTTTTTCCCCACTGCTTGAAAGAGGCCTCCCAGAACTTACGTCCATACCCAACAGAACCGCGGAAATTCATCTGTAAAACAGCATAACCGCGGTTGGCGAGGAATTGTACTTCGGGATTAAAGCCCCATGAATCGCGGGCCCAGGGGCCTCCATGCGGGTTGATCACCACCGGAAGATTCTTGGCCGGAACGCCCTTAGGCAAGGTGAGGTAGCCATTGATCACCATTCCGTCGCGCGAGGTGTAACGCACCGGTTTCATCTCGCTGAGGTATTCTTCGTTGAGCCATGGCGCCATATCGGCAAGCTTGATGAATTCGTCCTTGCCTTGATCGTAAAACCAATACTGACCATAGCTGCGGTCAGAACCTACGTAAACGAGCATTTTATCTTCGTTGCGGTTGGTGCCGGTCAGCGACACTTCATAGCCCGGAAAGCGACTGTCGAATTTCTTTTGGAGGGCTTCGCGCTGAGCATCGAGGAAGTGGTAGTGCGACTTATCTGTTTCATAGGCAACAGCTGTAATCACCTTTCGCTTGCGGCTACGAAGCAAAGCAGAAACATCTACCTCGGGATGCTCATAAATGAGGCGCAGCTCCTTATTGGCATCGGGGTCGTAGGCGATTATAGCCGTTTTATCGCGCCCTAAATTCGAAGAAACAAAAAGGGTTTTGTTGTCGAAATCGAAGTAAAGCGGAGCAAATGTTTCCTTGAAGTTGGTCGACTTCAACACCTGGAAGGCCTCAGCTTCGCTTTTGCGATAGAGCACCGCGGTATTGATGCCATCGGTGGTGGTCGCTCCGCGGATGGCCCCCGTGTTGTCGGTAACCCAACCGGTAATGTTTCCGGGGTTTTCGGCAATCATTTTCATTTCGCCCGTGACAATATTGATGCGATAGGCATCAAAAATCTCGGGATTGCGTTTGTTGAGGCCCACGATCATTTCGCTTTCATTGTCGAAAAGATCGTCGATGATTTCAGCACGCACAGCATCGCCCGGTGTGAGTTCTACCTGATTTTTCCCGTCGGCATCCACCGCAAAAAGGTGGAAGTTCTCGTTCCCGCCTTTGTCCTGTAAAAACACGAGGCGATTGTTGTTTTTCCAGAAATAACCGGCGATATCGCGGGCTTCGGCGAAGGTTGCCTGCACTTCTCCGGGCTTACCAATTTCCTGCACAAAGATGTTCATCCGACTTTTCCAGGGCTGCATAAATGCGAGCTTGGTGCCATCGGGCGAAATGCGGAACGATGATTTCTCCGGATTTCGGAAGAAGTCTTTTAAGGGAATAATTGGCGCCTGTTGGGCTTCTATGTTCACGGTCGGGGTCATGGCCGATAAGCTCATAGCAAGAATGATGGATTTTACTTTCATTGGATATGTTGATTTAGGGTTGGGCTTCTACATCAGAAAGGTAGAGTTCGTTGTCTTCGTCAAAATAATCGACCTCCATGCCTTCCAGTCCGAGGAATATTTCGATTGAATCGGAGTCGGGAAATTTGAGCACGAGGCTGTCGTTGAGTACACGACCTTCGTAACGCATCAGCGATGGAGTAAGCTCTCTGCCCAAGGCCTCTTTCCAAAGCTTGTGCTTGCTTACATCGCGGCTTTCGATGGTCACTTTGCCTTTAAACTCCGCTTCGAGGCGGGTTCTGATGGCATTAAAATCGGGCTCGGTGATTTTCAAACCATCCGATTCTTCGCCGGCGGTAAGGGTAAGCGCATTTCCACTGCGGAAGGCAAGGGTTATGTAATCGAGCACCTCGAATGGGGTTTCGGAGGCCTTGTTCACCCAGTAATGATAAACCACTCCGGCCAATTGTTCGTTCACCAGCGAGGCCAGTGTATACAGTTCTTCGGTGGTAAAAAAGTTGGCTTCGCTGAGCTCCTGACCGTTTTCGTTTTCCATGTTGTTTAGTATTTCACCGGCGATTGGGTGGCGTAAAATATGAATGAATAAATGTCGGCAGTTCCTTCGATGGCTTTGCTGAGCGATGTGCCTGCACCATGACCGGCCTGCGTTTCAATGCGAATCAGCACGGGATTATTTCCGCGGTGCTTGTGTTGTAATTCGGCAATAAACTTAAACGAATGGGCCGGAACTACACGGTCGTCGTGGTCGGCAGTGGTTACCATGGTTGCCGGATAGGCCACTTCGCGGATGTTGTGAAGCGGAGAATATTTGATGAGCCACTGGAAATCTTCGGGCTTATCGGAAGTACCGTATTCATCAACCCAGCCCCAGCCCACTGTGAATTTCTGGAAGCGGAGCATATCCATTACACCAACTTGCGGGATGGCCACCTTGAACAGATCAGGGCGCTGCGTCATACACGCTCCCACCAGCAATCCTCCGTTGGAGCCACCCTGAATGGCCAGCTTTTCTTTGGAGGTGTAACCGTTCGACTGAAGCCACTCGGCGCAAGCGATAAAGTCATCAAACACATTTTGCTTCTTGCCAAACATACCGGCCTTGTGCCAGTTCTCGCCGTACTCGCCGCCTCCGCGGAGGTTAGCCTGCACATACACGGCATCGTTCTCCAAAAACGCAATGCGCGAAGGCGAAAACGAGGGCTCGAGGCTGATGTTAAATCCGCCGTAGGCATACAGCAAAGTGGGTCGCTGCCCGTCGAGCTTGAGTCCTTTGCGGTGAACGATGAACATGGGGATTTTCGTAGTGCCATCCTTCGAAGGAACAAACACCTGTTTCACCTCAAACTGCGAAGGGTCGAACTTTAACTCGGAAGTACGAAATGGCTCTGATTTCCCGGTGGCAATGGTGTACTTGAAGATGGTTGGCGGGTAATTGAATGAGGTAAAGCTGTAGAAGACTTCGGTTTCTTTGCGTTCGCCGCCGAATCCACCGGCAGAGCCTACCGCCGGAAGTTCGATTTCGCGAATGAGCTTACCGTTCCGCTCATGCTGATAAACCCGCGTGGTTACGTCTTTGAGATAGGAAGCTATCAGGGTATTTCCGGCAACCACCACCGATTTAAGCAAATCGCCTTTTTCGGGAATGATGTCCTGCCACTTGGAAGGATCGGCATTGAGCGGATCGATGGAGACTAAGCGGTAGTTAGGGGCTTTGTAATTGGTGAGCACAAGCAGTCGATCGCCTTCATTGTCGACCACGCCTGAGCTGTAGTCGAACCCAGAAACAAGCGGACGGAATTCGGTTTCGCCTTTGGCCAGGTTCATGGCGCGGAGCTCGTTTCCGTCGGTTCCTTCGCTTACAGAAAGAATGAGGAAGCGCTCGTCTTCGGTTACCTCAGCACTGTGGTAGCGTAAGGCATTTTGCTTATCGATGTAAACCAGTTTATCGTCTTTTTGCTCGGTTCCGAGGGTATGGTACCAAACCTGGTGAAACTGGTTCTGTGCAGAAAGCTCTGTTCCTTTTGAGGGCTCGGGGTAACGGGAGTAGTAAAAGCCGTTGCCTTTGAAAGCGGCTCCTGAAAACTTCACAAAGCGAATAACCTCGGGCAAGTCTTTTCCGCTTGCAATTTCTTTGATGCGGAGTTCCGACCAGTCGCTGCCGGCCTTGCTAACGTTGTAAACGAGGTATTTCTTATCGTTCGACAAGCCGGCAATGCCTATGCTAACCGTGCCGTTGTCTGACATTGAATTGGGGTCGAGGAATACTTCCGGATTTCCGTTAAGGCCTTTTTGGCGGTAGTACACACTTTGGTTCTGAAGGCCATCATTTTTACTAAACAGGTAGTATTCGCCGGCGCGGAATGGCGCAGAATAGCGCGGGTAATTGAAGAGTTCTGTAATCCTGTCCTTTATTTTCGTGCGGTAAGGAATCTGATTCAGGTAGTTAAACGTAACCTCGTTTTGGGCTTTTACCCAGCGACCCGTTTCGGCGGAGGTATCGTTTTCAAGCCATCGGTAAGGATCGGCGACCGGGGTTCCGTGATAATTGTCGACTACATTCTCGCGGCGCGACTCGGGATATTTCAGAGTTTGGGCCTGAGATTCAGAAGTAAACGTTTGAATACAGGCCATTAAAATAAGGTATGATGCGCTTTTCTTCATGGCAGCAAGTTAGTGTGTTCGGTGTACACCATCTTACAGGCCAAAGGAAATTTTAGGCTTGCTTCGATCGCTTTTCTAAGATGATGGTTTCCAGCTCTTTGAGCGAGTCGAGGTTCAGGGGTTTTACGAGATACTTTACCACGTAAGAATATTCGCTGGCTTTGATGAAATCGCGTTCGTTGATCGACGATGAGTAGATGGCCACAAAAACATTCGATGGACTGGCGAATTGGGGAAGTGTTTCCAGAAAGTCCCAACCATTCAGACCCGGCATATTGATATCGAGAATGATGAGGTACTCTTCATCTGTTTTATAATTTGCTTTTAGATGCTGAAGCGCCTCCTCGGCAAGCTCAAAAGTGATCGGCTCAGGGAAAAACGACTGCTTTAATAGGTTTCTATTGATAAGCATAAAAATAACAGCATCGTCATCAATTAAATAAAACTGCATATTTTATAGAGTTAATTCGGTTAAGTTGCTGCATTTATGGTTGAATTCAACCAATTCCAATGTTTTCAATCCACATGCAAATTAGAAAATACACTGAAACAAAGCATACAATTAGATAAAACCCTTGCAGGAATAAATCGTGAGTGAGAAGAATTTCAGCATAAATCCGCAAAACAAAAACCCCGACTTTCGGCCGGAGTTCAGTGATTCATATTTAAGGTAAAGCTGATTGACCGCTTTTTCACTGGTAATAAAACGGTATTCCTGTTTGAGTTGTTCGTCCATTTCCGCCGAACGGGCGCCGAACTCAAAATCAGAACGACTGTCGAATTTCTTTCTTCACGTAGTCGAGGGCAATCTGGGTAGGCAGTTTCTCCACGTTCATGGTTACATCGAGGAGCACCTTACACAGTTCGACGCCATCGGCATTGTCGTTCACTTTGTGAGCCGCAGTATTCACCAGTTTGATCATTTCTTCCTTGGCGCTTTTCACCAGCTCCCAGGCTGCGTTCGACATGTAAATTTGCTGGGCGATGTTATGGTCGTACTCGCTGCGAATGCTCTTAATCATTTCGGCATGCAGAAGCTTGGAGCTCATTCCGGTTTTATGAATGCGCATAATCATGTTGCTCACTGCAATGCGCTCGAGATAAACCACAACTCTTTCATAGGCCTGCATTCGTACAGGTGTAATTGATTGTTGGTTTTGGAGCTTGAGATCGAGCGATCTGAGCTTGAAATTCTCCTCGAGATAATTGTTGAGAATGAAGTAAATGAAAGCAAAAACCACCGCGATGGGAATGGTGTATTTCAAAATTTCGAGGACAGAATCAAGCCAGTTCATACGGCAAAGTTAATCGGGTTTGTGAGGATTGCAAACGGAACTATTCGGGGCATTGTTGCATCGGATGTAGGAATCAACGGCAACTTGTTGGTTTTCATTTTTCCTGCTTTTGAGGAGTATCCTTTTGGGGAATGAAGGAAGCAAGGTGGGCAAACAAAACCAGCGGAACGATCAAGGCCGGCAGCAATACAAAAGGGTACTCCAGCACGGCCCTGTTGGGTTGGTCGAAATTGAGCTGTTGCAGCGGCCCGGGAACCGACAACAAGGCGGTAATCATAATGTTGAGCAACAACAGCAATCCCAACACATTGAAAACGCGCATCACCCAGGCAGGAACTGTTCCTTTCAACGACCAAGCATAGAGCGCTAAAGCCGCAATTCCGCTCAGCACATCGAAATTAGTACCGTTCCAGGTCATCGCCTCCGGCACCCAGCCTTCTGAAGCCAACACAAAAAGGCACCATTCTACCGGCACACGAAGGCTATGAAGCAACAGGAGCTTCTGCTGGTTGAAGGCCGCCATGTATGCTCTTCCTTTGGGAATAAGCAGAAGACCGGTAATGAGCAAGACCGCCGGTAATACCAGCAAAACAGGCCGGGGAGAACTCTCATTGTTGAGACTGTAAAACCCCGAAAAACTAAGCCCAACCTGCGTTAAAATCCAAAAAGCTAAAACCCTTGAAAGCCGTTGACGGGGCTCAGGCGCGCTCTGAATAAACACCAGTCCGGCAAAGAGAAAAACAAGGTGAAATACAGTAATGAGGGGAATTGAAAAGTTCATGAACCGGGAATTTTTTGTGGCGGGTATTGGTTGGCTCTCAGGTTAAACTGGGCTAATTGAGCCGTTTCCAGAATTCTTTTTTGTCGGGTAGTTTTGGTTTTGGCGCTTAATATCCACTCGAGAATGCCTCGTTTTACCGAGGGCGGGAAGGCCTCAAAATTAGACTTTGCCGGTGGATATTCGTCGAGGGCCAAACCTAAATCATCGGGAATTTCGAGGGCATCCACCGCATTCAGGGCGTCCCAGGTTCCGGTCGATTTTGCAAGCTCAATCATGCGTAAACCCGGGGCTGCAATCTTTCCTTCTGCGAGCAAACGCTTCACCTTCTCTTTATTCACGGCGCTCCAGCGGGACTTCGGGTTGCGGGGCGAAAAAAACAGATAATAACTTTCACTGTCGCGCTTGTTGGGTTTGCTGTCGATCCAACCAAAACACAAGGCTTCGTCGATGGCCTCACTCACGGTAAATGCCGATTTGCGATAGAAGATGAGCCAAATGGGCGGATGACTCTCGGCGTGCTTTTCCAGCCAGTTCCGAAATGCCTGGGCCGACTCAAAGGTCAGGGCTTCAAATCCTTTGTGCACTTCCATCAATGCGCCAAAGGTAAATGGTATTGCTCATGAGCCATCAACCGCTAGATTTAATTGGAGCTATAAACGAAGCTTCGGTGCGCTCACCATGCCTTCGAGGATTGCCCTTGCAGATACCGGAAAACGCCTTTTGAAAAGAGAAAAATCAGTTTAGGCTGAGGTCATCACCGCAGGAAACAAAACACCAACACTAAGCTTTACCGCGCTACAGCCTTTGTTTTTTCGCGACACCAAAACCGAAGCACTACGGCTACCTTACTATCTTTGCGGCATGCGGTATTTTCTACGTCTGCGCTACAACGGAAGCCCTTACCACGGCTGGCAAATTCAAGACAATGCCACTTCGGTTCAGCAAACCCTCGAGCATGCCCTCGGTCTTTTACTGAAAAACCCGGTTGAACTGGTGGGCTGCGGCCGAACAGATACCGGCGTTCATGCAGAAGATTACTACGCTCATTTCGACCAGTCAGAGCCCATTGCCAATACCGATGAGGTGCTTCGCCGATTGGATGGTATGCGGCTGAAAGGGATTGATGTGATGGCTCTTTTCGCGGTTGCGGATGACCTGCATGCCCGATTCAGCGCTACGGCCCGAACCTATGAATACCGCATCATGCTCAGGCGAAATCCATTCCTCGACGGCCTCGCCTGGCACCTGCACCAGAAGCCCGACCTCAGGCTGATGAATGAGGAGGCCAAAGTGATTTTGGGAAAGCACGATTTCAGCGCCTTCTCGAAAAGCAATACCCAAACGTTTACCAACCTGTGTACGGTGAGTTTTGCTGAATGGCGCGCGCAGGAAGAAGGACTGGTCTTTGAAATCAGGGCCGACCGTTTTCTGCGTAACATGGTTCGCGCCCTCACCGGAACTTTAATTGACGTTGGACTTGGGAAAAAATCGCCCGGCGAACTGGGCCGTGTGCTGGCGAGCGGCAAGCGCACTGAGGCCGGACAAAGCGTTCCGGCTTGTGGATTGTTTCTCACCAAAATTGAATACCCCGGGTTTGAGTGAAGCGGGAAAGTCATCACAGCATAGCGCCCAAAATCTACTTAAACCACCAATTATCAAGGATTTGTGAATAGGTCGACTCGCTGGTGAAAATCGTTCCGAGCGCCTGCCTTAGTCTTCAATCTCGCTGAATTGCAATTCGTACAACTGGCGATACTTGCCGTTTTGCGCGAGGAGCGACTGGTGATTGCCCGATTCGATGATTTGTCCTTTATCCATCACCAAAATCTGATCGGCCTTTTGAATGGTGGCCAATCGGTGGGCAATGATGATGGACGTTCGGTTTTTGGTGATGCGCTCGGTCGCACGCTGGATGAGCTCTTCGGTTTCGGTGTCGAGCGAGGAGGTGGCCTCGTCGAGTACCAAAATGGCCGGGTTGTAAAGGAAAGCCCTGATGAAGGCAATGAGCTGTCGCTGCCCGGCACTGAGCATGGCGCCGCGCTCCATCACATTATAATCGTATGCTCCGGGTAAGCGTTTGATGAACTCATCTGCACCAATCTCGCGCGCGGCGGCCTCTATCTCAGATTGTGTAATCGCCGGATTGTTCAGGCTAACGTTGTTGGTAATGGAATCGGAGAAGAGAAAGACATCCTGCAAAACCACAGCAATGTGCTGTCGGAGAAAAGTAGCCGGATACTCGCGCAGATCATGGCCATCGAGGCAAATGCTGCCTTTCTGGTATTCGTAAAAGCGATTGATCAGGTTGATGATGGTGGTTTTTCCCGAACCGGTGGCTCCTACAATGGCCACGGTGGTTCCGGGCTTCACGTGGAAGCTCAGGTCGCGCAGTACCCAATTTTCATCCTCGTAGGCCATCCACACCTGCTTAAACTGGATTTCGCCGGAGATACGTTCCGGAACATAGCTGCCCTCATCTTTCACATACTGCTGATCGTCGAGAACCTTAAACACCCGCTCAGAGCTTACCATGCCCATTTGCAGCGTGTTGAAACGGTCGGCCAGCGTGCGAATTGGCCTGAACAACATGTTCACGTATAGGGTAAAGGCGATGAGATTTCCCACCGTAAAACTACCGTCGAGCACGCCTCGAGCCCCCAGCCAGATGAGCAAGCCGATAGAAACAGCACTCAGAATTTCGACAATGGGCAAAAAAATCGAATAGTGCCAAACCGAACGGATGTGCGCACGGGCATGCTCGTGGTTGATCTCACGGAATTTCTGCATTTCCTCTTCCTCGCGGTTGAAAATCTGCACGATATTCATTCCGGTAATGTGCTCCTGCACGAAGGTATTGATGCGTGCAACCTGGGTGCGCACATCCTGAAAGGCCGATTTGATGCCGTTCTTGAAGATATTGGTGGCGACCAGCAAGAGTGGAATGGTTGAAATGGCAATCAACGACAACTTCCAGTCGGTGCTAAACATCACTACCAACACCACACTGAGCTGCAAGAGGTCTCCAAAAACAATCACAACGCCCTCGGTAAAAATGGACGCGATGGTTTCGATGTCGCTCACCACGCGGGTAACCAGCATGCCAATCGGGTTGTTGTCGAAATACTTCACCCGTAAGCCCGAAATGTGCTTGTAAACGCTCACCCGCAAATCGCGGATGACGCTTTGCCCCAGCAAGGTAATGATGTAACTCGACAGAAACTGACCTCCCGACTCCACCACCAAAATGCCAATCATAAGCAAAGTCATTTTGAGGAGCATGGAGGCATCGCTGTTCAGGATGTACTCATCAACAGTGTATTGAATAAGAACCGGACGAAGGGGCGATAAAAACGCCAGAAACACCGTAATACCAACCGCGGCATACAATAGTTTCCGATGTGGCTTAACAAACTTTAGCACGCGTTTGAGCAGGCTAAAGTCGAAGGCGTTACCGGATACACTCATGCGGCAAAGATAGACAAAGCATCAGCCCTCCAACTCGGCAAATTGCACTCCGCATTCGCGCACATCGCGCCAAAAACCGGGGTACGATTTATTCACTACCTCCGGATTTCGGATGGCCACCCGGTAACATCGCAGTACCAAAGGCGCAAAGGCCATTGCCATGCGGTGGTCGTTGTAGGTTTCGGCAATCAGGGTTCGGCTGTAATCGGCCTGCGAAGGGTCGAGCAGCAATCGTTCATCGCCTTCTAAATCTACCTTCACTTTTATTTTACGGAGCTCATTCTGCAAAGCTGCAAGTCTGTCGGTTTCTTTGATGCGCAGGGTTTTTAGTCCGCTAAACGCGGCCGGAATGCCCAGCCCCGCGCATACACAAACGAGGGTTTGAACAATATCGGGACTCTCGCCACCGTCCCATTCGAAATGCTTGGCCAACTTTTCAGTGCGCCGCAGTCTGATGCCTTCCGGGCAAGGCTCACTCTCGACGCCCAGTTCGCGAAATGCTACAGCACAGGCTTCGTCGGGCTGGAGTCCCGAAAAACGCAAGCCTTCCAGTAAAACCGTTCCTTTCTTGCAGAGGGCCATGAAGGCGTACCAATATGAGGCTGATGACCAATCGCGTTCCACCTCGATGGTCATATTTTTCCACATGCCGGGCCCCACAAAAACTGAGGCGGCTCGCCGCTCAACGCGCGCACCGGCCTGCTCCAGCAATCGAAGGGTCATTTCGAGGTAACCCGGCGATACGATTTCGGCCTTTGTAATGAGCTCCAGCCCTTGCTCCATGCGGGGGGCAATCAAGAGCAATGCACTTAAAAACTGACTCGAAACTGCAGCATCGATCTGAAGCTGACCACCTTTCAGGGTTTTGCCGGAAATCGACACCGGAGCAAAGCCTTCGTTTTGGAGGCAGCGGATATCGGCCCCCAAACTGCGCAATGCCTGAATCAGTTCGGCTTGCGGACGTTCGTGCAGTCGCGCCGAACCGCCCAGCGTTCCCTCGTAACCGGGAGTAGAGGCTAGCAAGGCCAAGGCGAAACGAAAAGTGGTGCCTCCATGTCCGGCCTCGGCCTTGGCCGGCAGCTCCTTGCAAATCTTCAGCAGGCTTTGGGTGTCGTCGGCCTCCGAAAGGCCGTTTGGACGAATGGCCCCTCCCGACACGGCTTCCAGCATCAACAAGCGGTTGCTGATGCTTTTTGAACCCGGCAAGCGGGGGATGGCCTGAATCTGCCGGGTGGAGCTTACCAGTTCAAGCGTTTCGGGCATGGAGAAAGGGGTGAAGGTGTTTGAGAATGAACGCTTCGTCGACCGCAACGCCAATGCTGATTTCGCCCGGTGCTTTGGCCAAACTGAAGGTTATTCCATGCTGATTTTTCTTGTCGTTTTGCATGAAATGGATGATCTCGCTTGCCGAAAGCAGGGCGTAGGGCAGCGTTGGGAAGAAATCGCGCAGCCTTTGGCTTGTCCGCTTCACTTCGTCTTCCGAAATGCCCGTTTCAAGCTGAAGGGCAAGCTGCATCTCGAAATCGATACCGGCAGCCACCGCAAGTCCGTGGGGCACCTCAACTTCATGTTGAAGCAGCACCGACTCTATAGCATGCGCGGTGGTGTGCCCGAGATTAAGCTGCTGACGAATGCCTTTATCGAAAGGGTCTTGTTCGACCAGCGCTTGCTTAAACCGTGCGTGCCAGTGGATCACTTCAGGCTTCAAAAAATCGTCGAAGCTCATGTTTAGCGCACGTTCCCAATGAATGTCGCCTGCCAAAAAAGCATGCTTGTGCATTTCGGCCATGCCGGAGAGCAGTTCGCGTGGCTCGAGTGTTTCGAGCAGTTCAGGAAAAAGCAGCACCTGAATGGGAAAGTGTGTGGTTCCCAATGCATTGCGCACGTGATCGAGGTTTACCCCGGTTTTACCACCGGTGGCGGCATCGACCATGCCCATGAGTGTGGTTGGAATGTGTAAAACCTCGATGCCCCGTTTGTAAATGGAAGCGGCAAAGCCTGCAATGTCGCTTACCACGCCGCCTCCAAGGCTAATAAGCAGGCCGCTCCGCGGATTACCAATCGCCTGCATGGAGCGGCAGATTTCCAGCACTTGCTCCATGCTTTTCCGGGGCTCGCCGGGCTTTAAAACGCAATGGGGCAGCGACTGAAGTTCAGGAAATCGAGGAAGGCACAGTTTAAACGTATTCTCGTCGCAAACCAGGA